>DATHBQ010000001.1:0-19189 GCA_035296105.1 Propionibacteriaceae bacterium
TGATCTTGCGGAGCCGGTCGCTGTCCTCGATCTGCACGCGGCCGGCGGCCTCGGAGATCGGCGACTTGCCCTTGGGCTGACGCGCCTCGAAGAGCTCCACCACGCGGGGCAGACCCTGGGTGATGTCGTCACCGGCCACACCACCGGTGTGGAAGGTCCGCATGGTCAGCTGGGTACCCGGCTCACCGATGGACTGCGCGGCCACGATGCCGACCGCCTCGCCGACGTCGACCAGCTTGCCGCTGGCCAGCGAGCGCCCGTAGCACATGGCACAGGTGCCGGTGACGGCCTCACAGGTGAGCACGCTGCGCACCTTCACCGTGGACACCCCGTTGTCGACCAGCAGGCGGATGTTGATGTCGCCAAGGTCGACCCCGGCGGCCAGCAGCACCTCACCGTCCGGACCGAGCACATCGGTGGCCAGCGTCCGGGCGTACACCGCGGTCTCGACGTGCTCGTCCAGTGTCAGCTGGCCGTTGTGGTCGCTCGCGATGGTCTTGGTCAGGCCGCGCTCGGTGCCGCAGTCCTCCTCGCGGATGATGACGTCCTGGCTGACGTCGACAAGACGCCGGGTCAGGTAGCCCGAGTCGGCCGTCCGCAGCGCGGTGTCCGCCTGCCCCTTGCGCCCACCGTGCGTGGAGATGAAGTACTCCAGCACGCTCAGGCCCTCACGGAAGTTGGACTTGATCGGCCGGGCGATGATCTCGCCCTTCGGGTTGACCACCAGTCCGCGCATGGCCGCGATCTGGCGCATCTGCACCATGTTCCCGCGCGCTCCGGAGTGCACCATCATGTAGATCGGGTTGGTCCTGGAGAAGTTGGCCTCCATCGCCGCGCCGAGCCGGGACGTCGCGTCGGTCCAGATCTCGATCAGCTCCTGGCGCCGCTCGTCCTCGGTGATCAGACCGCGCTCGTACTGCTTGTCGATCTTGTTCGCGCGGTCCTCGTAGACGGCCAGGATCTCCGGCTTGTCGGCCGGCGTGCTGACGTCACCGATGGACACGGTCACCCCGGACCGGGTGGCCCAGTGGAAGCCGAGGTCCTTGAGCTGATCGAGGCAGTTGGCCACCTCGATCTTCGGGTAGCGCTCGGCCAGGTCGTTGACGATCTGACCCAGCTGCTTCTTGCCCACCTCGTAGTCGGCGTACGCGTAGTCGTCCGGCAGCGCCTCGTTGAACAGCGCCCGACCCAGGGTGGTCTCCAGCAGCACCGAACCGCTCGGCGACAGCTCGACCCCCGACGGCGGCACGATGTCGCGCAGCCGCAGCTTGACCTTCGCCTGCACGCTCAGCTCGCCGCGGTCGAAGGCCATCAGCGCCTCGGCCACCGATCCGAACGCCCGCCCCTCGCCGGCCGCGCCGTCGCGCTGCATGGTGAGGAAGTAGGTGCCGATGATCATGTCCTGGGTGGGCATGGTCACCGGGCGACCGTCGGCCGGCTTGAGGATGTTGTTGGTCGACAGCATCAGGATCCGGGCCTCGGCCTGCGCCTCGGCGGACAGCGGCAGGTGCACCGCCATCTGGTCACCGTCGAAGTCGGCGTTGAACGCGGTGCAGACCAGCGGGTGGATCTGGATGGCCTTGCCCTCGATCAGCTGCGGCTCGAACGCCTGGATACCCAGCCGGTGCAGCGTCGGCGCCCGGTTGAGCAGCACCGGGTGCTCGGAGATGACCTCCTCCAGCACGTCCCACACGACGGGCCGCTGGCGCTCCACCATCCGCTTCGCGGACTTGATGTTCTGAGCGTGGTTGAGGTCGTCCAGCCGCTTCATCACGAACGGCTTGAACAGCTCCAGCGCCATCGCCTTGGGCAGACCGCACTGGTGCAGCTTGAGCTGCGGGCCCACCACGATGACCGAACGGCCCGAGTAGTCGACGCGCTTGCCCAGCAGGTTCTGCCGGAACCGGCCCTGCTTGCCCTTCAGCATGTCCGAGATCGACTTCAGCGGCCGGTTGCCCGGGCCGGTGACCGGACGCCCACGGCGGCCGTTGTCGAACAGCGAGTCCACGGCCTCCTGCAGCATCCGCTTCTCGTTGTTCACGATGATCTCGGGCGCGCCGAGGTCCAGCAGCCGCTTCAGCCGGTTGTTGCGGTTGATCACCCGGCGGTAGAGGTCGTTCAGGTCCGACGTGGCGAACCGGCCGCCGTCCAGCTGCACCATCGGGCGCAGGTCCGGCGGGATGACCGGGACGCAGTCCAGCACCATTCCGGTCGGCGAGTTCTTGGTGGTCAGGAAGGCGGAGACGACCTTGAGCCGCTTCAGGGCCCGGGTCTTGCGCTGGCCCTTGCCGGTCTGGATGGTCTCCTTGAGATCGGCCGCCTCACCCTCGAGGTCGAAGGTCTCCAGCCGCTTCTGGATCGCGGTGGCGCCCATGTAGCCCTCGAAGTACTTGCCGAACCGGGTCTTCATCTCCCGGTAGAGCACCTCGTCGCCCTCGAGGTCTTGGATCTTGAGGTTCTTGAACCGGCTCCAGACCGCGTCCAGGCGGTCCAGCTCCCGCTGGGCCCGGTCGCGCAGCTGCTTCACCTCACGCTCAGCACCCTCACGGACCTTGCGCTTGGCATCGGCCTTGGCCCCCTCGGCCTCCAGGGCCGCGGTGTCCTCCTCCAGCTTGGCCATCCGCGCCTCGATGTCGGAGTCGCGCCGGCCCTCGAGCTGCTTGCGCTCCACGTCGATCTTGGCCTCGAGCGAGGACAGGTCGCGGTGCCGCGCATCCTCGTCGACGGCGGTGATCATGTACGCGGCGAAGTAGATGACCTTCTCCAGGTCCTTCGGCGCGATGTCCAGGAGGTAGCCGAGCCGGCTCGGCACCCCCTTGAAGTACCAGATATGGGTCACCGGAGCGGCCAGCTCGATGTGGCCCATCCGCTCGCGGCGGACCTTGCTGCGGGTCACCTCGACGCCACAGCGCTCACAGATGATGCCCTTGAAGCGCACCCGCTTGTACTTGCCGCAGTAGCACTCCCAGTCCCGGGTGGGACCGAAGATCTTCTCGCAGAACAGACCGTCGCGCTCGGGCTTGAGCGTGCGGTAGTTGATCGTCTCCGGCTTCTTCACCTCACCGTGCGACCACTGCCGGATCTCGTCGGCGGTGGCCAGGCCGATGCGGATCTCGTCGAAGAAGTTCACGTCGAGCACTTGGTTTTGTCTCTTCTCTTTAGTTACTCGTTAGATCTCTGCACTTCGTGTGACCCACTCCCCTTCCAAGTTGTCAGCGTGGTGGTCGCCATAGCGACGCCCCACGCCGACAGCTCGGAGATGAGGATGGGCCCTAAACCTCTTCGACGCCCAGGCTCAGGGACTCGCCCGGCCGGCGGGACAGGTCGATGCCGAAGTCCTCGCTGGAGCGGTAGTCGTCCTCGGAGTCCCGGAGCTCGACCTCGGTGCCGTCGCTGGAGAGCACCTCCACGTTCAGGCAGAGAGACTTCATCTCCTTGACCAGCACCTTGAACGACTCCGGAATGCACGGCTCGGGGATGTTCTCGCCCTTGACGATGGCCTCGTACACCTTGACCCGGCCCGGCACATCGTCGGACTTGATGGTCAGCAGCTCCTGCAGAGCCCAGGCCGCGCCGTACGCCTCCAGCGCCCAGACCTCCATCTCGCCGAACCGCTGGCCGCCGAACTGGGCCTTACCGCCCAGCGGCTGCTGCGTGATCATCGAGTACGGGCCGGTCGAGCGGGCGTGGATCTTGTCGTCGACCAGGTGGTGCAGCTTCAGCATGTAGATGTAGCCGACACCGACCGGCTCAGGGAACGGCTCCCCGGAGCGACCGTCGAAGAGGTTGGCCTTGCCGTCGGCGTTGACCAGGCGGATCCCGTCCCGGTTCTCCCGGGTGCTGCCGAGCAGACCGGTGATCTCCTCCTCGGTCGCGCCGTCGAACACCGGCGTGGCCAGGTTCTGGTTGCCGTCGACCTCGCTCAGCCCGACCGACCGCAGCCGCTCGGCCCAGTCGCCCTCGACGCCGTCGAGATTCCAGCCCTGCTTGGCCACCCACCCGAGGTGGGTCTCCAGCACCTGGCCGACGTTCATCCGGCTGGGCACGCCCAGCGGGTTGAGCACGATGTCGACCGGCGTGCCGTCCTCGAGGAACGGCATGTCCTCCACCGGCAGGATCTTGGAGATGACGCCCTTGTTGCCGTGTCGGCCGGCCAGCTTGTCGCCGTCCTGGATCTTCCGCTTCTGGGCCACGTAGACGCGCACCAGCTGGTTGACCCCGGGCGACAGCTCGTCGTCGGACTCCCGGTCGAACACCCGGACCCCGATCACCGTGCCGGACTCGCCGTGCGGCACCTTCAGCGAGGTGTCGCGGACCTCACGGGCCTTCTCACCGAAGATCGCCCGCAGCAGCCGCTCCTCCGGGGTCAGCTCGGTCTCGCCCTTCGGGGTGACCTTGCCGACCAGGATGTCGCCGGTGGAGACCTCCGCCCCGATCCGGATGATGCCCCGCTCGTCCAGGTCGGCCAGCATCTCCTCGCTGACGTTCGGGATGTCGCGGGTGATCTCCTCGGCACCGAGCTTGGTGTCGCGGGCGTCGACCTCGTGCTCCTCGATGTGGATCGAGGTCAGGACGTCGTCCTGCACCAGCCGCTGGGACAGGATGATCGCGTCCTCGTAGTTGTGCCCCTCCCAGGGCATGAACGCGACCAGCAGGTTGCGACCCAGAGCCATCTCGGCGTCGTCGGTGCACGGGCCGTCGGCCAGCGGCGCACCCTTCTCCACCCGCTGCCCGGCGGTCACCAGCGGCCGCTGGTTGATGCACGTGCCCTGGTTGGACCGGCGGAACTTGGAGAGCCGGTAGGTCTTGTACGTCCCGTCGTCGTGCGCGATGTCGATCAGGTCCGCACTCACCCCGGTGACCACGCCGGCGTCGGTGGCGACCGTCACGTCACCGGCGTCGACCGCACCGCGGTACTCCATCCCGGTGCCCACGAACGGGGCCTCGGAACGGATCAGCGGCACCGCCTGACGCTGCATGTTGGCGCCCATCAGGGCCCGCGATGCGTCGTCGTGCTCCAGGAACGGGATCATCGCGGTGGCCACCGACACCATCTGGCGCGGCGAGACATCCATGTAGTGGATGGACTCGGCCGGAACCGTGTCGGGGTCGCCGTGCCGGCGCCGGGCCAGCACCCGCTCCTCGGAGAAGCGGTTGTCGGCGCCCAGCTTGGCGTTCGCCTGGGCGATGACGTACCGGTCCTCCTCGTCGGCGGTCAGGTAGTCGATCTGGTCGGTGACCAGGCCCTGCTCCACCTTGCGGTAGGGCGTCTCGACGAAACCGAAGGCGTTGACCCGGGCGAAGCTGGCCAGCGAGCCGATCAGGCCGATGTTCGGGCCTTCCGGGGTCTCGATCGGGCACATCCGGCCGTAGTGGCTGGGGTGCACGTCGCGAACCTCCATGCCCGCGCGGTCGCGGGACAGGCCGCCCGGGCCCAGCGCCGAGAGCCGCCGCTTGTGCGTCAGCCCGGCGACCGGGTTGGTCTGGTCCATGAACTGGCTCAGCTGGGAGGTGCCGAAGAACTCCTTCAGCGCCGCCACCACCGGCCGGATGTTGATCAGCGTCTGCGGGGTGATGGCCTCGACGTCCTGGGTGGTCATCCGGTCCCGGACGACGCGCTCCATCCGGCCCAGGCCGGTGCGCAGCTGGTTCTGGATCAGCTCGCCCACGGTCCGCAGCCGGCGGTTGCCGAAGTGGTCGATGTCGTCCTCTTCGACCAGCAGCTCACCGCGCGGGGAGTCCAGCGTCTGCGTCCCCTCGTGCAGCGCGACCACGAAGCGGATCGCCGCCACGATGTCGTCGATGGTCAGCACCTGCCGGTCGAACGGCAGCTCGAGGCCCAGCTTCTTGTTGATCTTGTACCGGCCGACCTTGGCCAGGTCGTAGCGCTTGGGGTTGAAGTAGTAGTTCTCCAGCAGCGCCTGCGCGGCCTCGCGGGTCGGCGGCTCGCCCGGCCGCAGCTTGCGGTAGATGTCGAGCAGCGCCTCGTCCTGGGTGGTGGTGTGGTCCTTCTCCAGGGTCAGCCGCATCGACTCGTAGTCGCCGAACTCCTCCAGGATCTTGGCGTCGTCCCAGCCCAGCGCCTTGAGCAGCACGGTGACGTTCTGCTTGCGCTTGCGGTCCAGCCGGACGCCGACCATGTCCCGCTTGTCGATCTCGAAGTCCAGCCACGCCCCGCGGCTCGGAATGATCTTGCAGGTGAAGATGTCCTTGTCCGAGGTCTTGTCGGTGGTCTGCTCGAAGTAGACACCCGGGGACCGGACCAGCTGGGACACCACGACCCGCTCGGTCCCGTTGATCACGAACGTGCCCTTGTCGGTCATCAGCGGGAAGTCGCCCATGAAGACCGTCTGGCTCTTGATCTCGCCGGTCTCGTTGTTCATGAACTCGGCGGTGACGAACAGCGGCGCGGCGTACGTGACGTCGCGGTCCTTGCACTCCTCGACGGTGTTCTTCGGCGGCTCGAAGCGGTGATCGCGGAACGACAGCGACATCGTCCCGGAGAAGTCCTCGATCGGGGAGATCTCCTCGAAGATCTCCTCCAGCCCGGACTTGGTGTTGACGTCGGTCCGTCCCTCCTCGAGGGCCGTCTCGACGCGGTCCCGCCACGCCTGATTTCCGACGAGCCAGTCGAAGGAGTCGACCTGCAGATCCAGCAGATCGGGAACTTCCATGGGTTCGGCGATCTTCGCGAAGGAGATTCGGCCGGTGGGGGATACAACTGTGTTCTTGGAGGCGGTGCTCGAGGCGGCCAAGAGGGATCCTTCCGAGGGTCCGCTAGCGGGTTGTGCAGTTCTCTTCCGCGCACGCTGAACGGCCCGTGTCAAGTGAAACGGGTCGGCAAACGGCGAGGGGCAAACCCCAAATATAGACAGGCAATGCGCGAGAGTCAACCCCTCGAGCGCAGGCTGGAGCAGATCGGTCAAATTGTGACCGACCTGGCGACGAGCATACTCGCTGAGGGCTCGGTGACAAGGGTTGATGCCGCCGTGGCCAAGAATGTCCGGCGTGGGCAACTGTGACCGACCAGCGCCACCCTCCGGCCGGGTGGGTTGAGGTGCAACGGAAGGCACCGCACCGACGTGTACAGACTGTGGACACCCTGGCGGTCGGGTCGGTGACCGGACCCGATGCGGAGGCGGCGGTCGCCGACACACCGGCCGCTGACGCCGGCTTCGATGCCTGGGCCGCGGATCGGAGCCGGTCGTTGTTGATCTTCGCGACTGCGGTCACCGGCGACCGGGAGGCGGCCCGTGACGCGGTGCAGGATGCGCTGGTCGCGGTGTACCTGCGCTGGCGTCGGCTCATCGTCGGCGGCGAGCCGGACGCGTACGCCCGCCGGATCATCGTCAACCGGCACATCTCCTGGTGGCGCCGGCTGGGTCGACGGGAGCGGCTGACCGCCTTCGAAGTCGATCATGGTGCCGTCGCCGAGCCGGCGCAGGAGGGACTTGCCGATGCCGACCTCGCCCGGCGGTTGCTGGCCGGCCTGCCCGCCCGGCAACGGGCGGCCGTGGCGCTGCGCTACTACGACGACCTGGCCTTCGCCGAGATCGCCACGGTCCTGGACTGCACCGAGAGCACCGCGCGCTCGTACGTGCACCGGGCGCTGGAGCGGCTCCGGGCGGAGCTGAGAGAGACAGACGATGACTGAGCGGGACGAACAGGCGCTGCGCGACGCGCTGCACGAGCTGGGCCCGGACGAGCCGGTCGATCTCGGACGGGTCCGGCGGCGAGCGGCGGAGCGGCGGCGGAACGCGCGGACGGCGGCCGGCCTCGCGGTCGCCCTGGTGGTGGTGGCGGGCGTGGTCGGCCTGCCCCGGCTGATGGCTCCGGGCGGCGACCAGCCGAGCAGCATGGCCGGCGGAGGCCAGGCCGCGCCGGAGTCCCAGGTCCAGCCGGACAGCGGCGATGCCCAGCCCGAGGCCGGACCGCCGGGGCGCCAGGTGGCGCCGTCGACCGACCCGGCCCCCGACGGCTGGCGGACCGAGTACTTCCGCGACATCTCCTTCGCGGTACCGGCGACCTGGGGGTACGGCGTGCCGCCCCAGTCCGACTGGTGCGCCGACGAGCCCCGCGGCGAGCTGCGACCGGACCAGCGCAAGCCGTACGTCTGGCTGGGCAGTGACATCCCGGTTCGCAGCATCGGCTGCGGCGGAGCCCCGCCCGCCAGCCTGCTCACCGAGCACGTCGAGGCGCTCTCCCCCGGTCCGGCCGTGGACTACGTCGAGGGTGCGGTACGGCAGGGCGAATGGTGGGTGGTCACCCGGTTCGCCGGCAGCGCCGTCCTGGTGGTGACCACCAAGGACCGCGACCGGGCGGAGCAGATCCTGGACTCGGCCCGGGTCGTGTCGGGGGCCGCGCCCTGCTCATCGCAGAGCTCGATCGCCGGACCGCTGGGCGCCCGCCCGGAGGACGGCACCGACCTCGGCCGACTGCGGTCGGTGGACCAGGTCGTGCTGTGCCAGTACGAGCCGGTCGGCGACCCGGCCGACGGAGAGCTGCCCCGGCTGCGCGCGGCCGTGCGTCTGGATCGCACCGCCGGGCAGGCCCTCGTCGACGCCCTCGCCACCGCGCCCCTCAACGACCGGAGGTGCGACCCGGCCCCGGTCGAGCAGCGGCCCGACCTCGCCGTACTGGTCCGGATTCGGACGGGCGGCCAGACCTACGACGTCTTCGTGAACCCGGTCGGCTGTCCCGGCGCGGGCATGTCGGGCGGCATCGACGACGGGACGACGGTCCGGGTGCTCACCCGACCGGCCTGCTCGGCGCTGCTGGTTCCACCGGTGGCTCTGTGGGCGGCGAGCGGCGCGGTCGCGGAGAACTGCCTGCGCTGATAGGTGGCTTCCCACACCTTCGTTACGAGCGGGGTGGGCGTCAGCGGACCTGGTCGCCGCCGACCCAGACCCGGGCCACGTCGGCCGGACCGGCCAGGGCGAACACCTTGGCGAGGGCATCGTCCGCGTCGGTCGCGTGCCGCAGCACGACGTCCAGCGTGCTGTGCTCGGCCGGGTGCAGCCAGAGCGCGTCGAACTGCTTTCCGGCACTGAGATCGCCCACCTGGGCGTCCAGCCCGAGCGCCTGGGCCCCGGCCCGGGTGGCCAGGTGCAGCAGGTGCGTCGCAGTCAGCGGCAGACCGTCCGGCCCCAGGAGCCGCTGCCCGAAGTAGGCCTGCAGAGCCTCCTTGAACAGGGAGAACCCGGTGCCGCCGCCGACGTCGGACCCCAGAGCCACCCGGGCGCCGTGCTCGACATGGCGGCGGAACGGGAACAGGCCGCTGCCCAGCGCCGCGTTGCTGGTCGGGCAGTGCGCGACCCAGGCCCCGCTCGAGGCCAGGAGCTCCAGCTCCTCGTCGCGGGCGTGCAGGTTGTGGGCGAACACACTGCGCCGAGTGACCAGGCCATGCCGGGCGTAGCTGTCCAGGTAGTGCTCGGCCGGGTCGAACAGCTCGAGCACCCTGGTCACCTCGGTGATGTTCTCGTTGAGGTGCGAGGTGAACCAGATCCCGTCGGAAAGGGTCAGCAGCTCGGCACCGATCTCGAGCATCGCCGGCGTGGTGGACAGGGAGAACCGCGGCGTAACCGCATAGCGCAGCCGACCCTCGCCGTGCCAGCGCTCGACCAGCTTCCGGCCCTCGACCAGGGCCACGTCCGGGCTGATCAGCAGGTCGGGCCGGAGCAGTCGGTCGCTCAGCACCTGCCCGGCGGTGATCCGCAGTCCGCTGCGCTCGGCCGCGGTGAAGAAGATGTCCGTGGCGCTGGCGAAATGGGCGCCGAAGACCAGCGCGGTGGTCGTGCCCGCCTGCGCCAGCCCGGAGAGGAACTCCTCGGCCACGACCTCGGCGTAGGCGTCGTCGGTCAGCAGCGCCTCCTCGGGCAGCGCCCGCCGCTCCAGCCAGTCGAGCAGCGGCAGACCCAGCCCGGCGATCGCCCGGACCTGCGGATAGTGCACGTGGGTGTCGACCAGCCCGGGCAGCAGCAGCCCGCCGCGGAGGTCGACCGTGTCCTCCTCACGATGCTCCACAGCCAGGTCGGTGTACGCGCCGCGGGCCACGATGGTCCCGTCGCGAACCACGATCGCGCCGTCGGACTCGGCCCGCAGCGCTGCGGCACCGGCAACGAAGGGGTCGCCGGGAACATCGAGCACCGCGGCGCGGTAGAGAGTCATCCGCCAGCACCCATGCGCGCTGAGCCTGTCGAAGCGCGGGCACCTGAAGTACGCCCTTCCGCAGGCTCAGGGCGCAGCGACGGGAGCAGCTCGGCGGCGACGGCGACGGCGATCACCGCCGGCTCCTTTCCGACGATGTCCGGCCGGCCGATCGGGCAGGCGATCGCCGCGACCGCCGCCTCGTCATGCCCGGCTTCCCGCAGCAGGCGACGGAACCGGCTCCACTTGGCGCTCGACCCGATCAACCCGAGACTCCCCCACCGCCCGGAGGTGCTGAGGCGCAGGGCGGCGTCGCAAAGGGCGAAGTCGTCGGCGTGGTCGTGGGTCATGATCAACACGTGGGCGCCCGCGGGCAGCCGCTCCAGCACCAGCTCGCCGAGCACCGCCCGGTGCACCTCGACATCGGCGACCCCGGCGGTCACCTCGGCCAGCCGCAGCTCGTCGAGCTGATCGCTCCGAGAGTCGACCAGGTGCAGCCGGATCTCCAGCCGGGAGAGGATCCGGGCCAGCTCGAAGCCGACGTGACCGACCCCGAAGATCGCCACCGTCGGGCGCACGGGGAACGGCTCGAGCAGCAGCCGCACCGCACCGCCGCAGCACTGCCGGCCGTGGTCGTGCGCCGCGTGCGGGCTGAGCTGCGACTCCAGCATCTCCGCACCCGGACCCTCCGCCGCAATGAGCTCCCGGGCCCGGCGCACGGCGGTCTCCTCGAGGTTGCCGCCGCCGATACTGCCCCAGATCTGCTCCAGGCCGACGACCATCTTGGCGCCGGGACCTCGCGGCGCGTGCCCGCGGACCTCGGCCACGGTGACCAGCACCCCCGGCCGACCCTCCGCCCGCAGCGATGCGAGCGCACCCAGCCAGTCCATCTCAGACCTCGACCAGCCTCTCGTCCACCAGCGCCGGATCGGCGCCCGCCGCGTCCCGGGCCGCCTCGACCGCCCAGAACACCGCCTCCGGGGTCGCCGGGGTGGCCAGCAGCACGCTGTGTCCGGCCGGTCCGAAGGCCGCCGTCGCCTGCCGCAGTGCCTCCCGCACGCTGAACGCCTCCATCAGCGGCGGCTCACCGACCGCCTTCGACCCGTAGACGACCCCCGACTCGGTCGCCTTCTCGTACAGGTGCACGTAGAACTCCTCCGGCATCTCCGAGAAGCTGGGAATCTTGTACGTGCTGGCCGCCTGTGTGGCCAGCCGGCCGCGGTGCGGCCCGTCGGTCTCGTCCCAGACCAGCTCCTCCAGGGTCAGCCAGCCCAGCCCCTGCACGAAGCCGCCCTCGATCTGGCCGAGGTCGATCAGCGGCGACAGGCTGTCACCGACGTCGTGCACGATGTCCACCCGGCGGATCCGGTACGCCCCGGTGAAGCCGTCCACCTCCACCTCGGCGGCGGCCGCGCCGTACGCGAAGTACTTGAACGGCTCGCCCTGCATCCGGTCCGCGTCCCAGTGCAGCCCGGACGTGCGGTAGAAGCCGGCCGCCCAGAGCGGCACCCGCATCCCGTACGCCTCGCGGACCAGGTCTGCCCACGCGACCTGACGGTCGGCGAAGCCGATCCCGGTGACCACGCCGTCGACGAACCGGATGTCGTCGGGGTGGACGCCGAGCTTGCCGGCCGCGATTGGACTGAGCCGGGCGCGGATCTGCTCGCAGGCGTCCTTGATCGCCCCGCCGTTCAGGTCCGCGCCGGAGCTGGCCGCGGTGGCCGAGGTGTTGGGCACCTTGTCGGTCCGGGTGGGAGCGAGCCGGACGTAGGACAGCGGCAGGCCGAGCGCCGTCGCCGCGACCTGGATCATCTTGGTGTGCAGGCCCTGGCCCATCTCGGTGCCGCCGTGGTTGATCAGCACCGAGCCGTCCTTGTAGACGTGCACCAGCGCCCCCGCCTGGTTGAACGCCGTGAAGTTGAACGAGATGCCGAACTTGACCGGCGTGACGGCCAGCCCCCGCTTGGTGTCGGGGTGCTCACGGTTGAACGCGGCGACCGCCGCCTGCCGCCGGGCGAAGTCGCTGCGCTCGCGGAGGATGCCCCAGATGTCGGCGAGTCGCTCGGCGTGCCGGACCGGCTGACCGTACGGGGTGGTCTGGCCGGGCGCGTAGAGGTTGCGGCGGCGGAGCTCGTCCGGCTCGATGCCGAGCAGCGGGGCGCAGCGACCGAGGATCTCCTCGGTGACGATCATGCCCTGCGGGCCGCCGAAGCCGCGGAAGGCGGTGTTGGACTGCCGGTGCGTCTTGGCGACCCGGCCGAGGACCTCTACGTGCGGGATCCAGTAGGCGTTCTCGATGTGGCACAGCGCCCGGGCCAGCACCGGCTCGGAGAGGTCCAGGCTCCAGCCGCCGTTGCTGGTCAGCGTGGCCCGCAGCGCGCACAGCCGCAGGTCGGCGTCGAACCCCACCTCCCAGGTGGCGTAGAAGGGGTGTCGCTTGCCGGTCATGGTGATGTCCTGGGTGCGGTTCAGGACCAGGCTGACCGGACGGCCGGTGATCGTCGCGCCCAGCGCCGCGACCGCCGCCAGCCCGTGCGGCTGGAACTCCTTGCCGCCGAACCCGCCGCCCATCCGCAGGCACTGCACGCTGACGGCGTGGGCGCTCAGCCCGAGCACGTGGGCGACGATGTCCTGGGTCTCGCTGGGGTGCTGGGTGCTGGACTGCACGAACACCTGGCCGCTCTCGTCCACGGTGGCCAGCGCCGCCTGGCCCTCGAGGTAGAAGTGCTCCTGACCGCCGATCTCGAGCTCGCCGGAGAAGGTGTGGGCCGCCTCGCGCAGGCCCTGCTCCACGTCGCCGCGGCGGAGCGTCCGCGGCGTGCCCTGGAAGCTCTTCGCCGCGATGGCGTCGTGCACGCTGATCAGGGCCGGCAGCGCCTCGTAGTCCACCTCGACCGCCTCCGCGCCCCGGCGGGCGGCGTCGATGGTCTCCCCGAGCACCCAGCAGACGGCGTGACCGTAGAACATCACCTCGTCGGGGAAGAGCGGCTCGTCGTGCTTCTCCCCGGCGTCGTTGAGACCGGGGACGTCGTCGGCGGTCAGCACCTTGACCACGCCGGGGACGGCGTGCGCCGGGTCGGGGTCGAGCCGGGTGACCCGGGCGTGGGCGTGCGGGGCCTGGACCGGCCAGGCGTGCAGCGCATCCCTGGTCCGCTGGGCCAGGTCGCCGGTGTAGAGGGCGGTTCCTGTCACGTGCAGCGCCGCGCTCTCGTGCGAGACCTCGAGACCGACCTTCGGGTTGTTGGGCCGGTCCGCCAGCGGCCCGTAGGCGTTGGTCATTCGGCCTGCACCGAGCGCCCGCTCGGGACCGGCTCGGCCGGCGAGGCGGCGTAGAGCTTGAGCAGGGAGGTGCGCAGCATGGCCGTGCGGTAGCGCGCGCTGGCCCGGTGGTCGCTCAGCGGGGTCCCCTCCCCGGCCAGCACCTCGGCCACGGACCGGACGGTGGCCGTGGTCCAGGGGCGGCCGGTCAGCGCCGCCTCGGTGGCCGTGGCCCGGATCGGGGTGGCCGCGACCCCGCCCAGGCCGACGGTCGCCGACTCGACCATTCCGTCGGTCAGGGTGAGGGCGTACGCGACGGCGACGCTGGAGATGTCGTCGAACCGGCGCTTGGCGATCTTGTGGAAGGCGGTGACCGGAGCGACCGGGAGCGGGACGCGGATGGTCCTGATCAGCTCGCCGGGGCGGAGCACGGTCTGCCGGTAGCCGGTGAAGAACTCGGCCAGCGGCATCTCGCGCTCCCCGTCCCGGGCGGTCAGCACCAGGGAGCAGCGCAGCGCCAGCAGGGCCGGGATGGCGTCGCCGATCGGGGAGCCGGTGCCCAGGTTGCCGCCGAGCGTCGCGCCGTTGCGGATCAGCCGGGACGCGAACTGCGGGAACAGCGCATCCAGCAGCGGGATCCGGCCGGCCAGCCCGCGCTCCACCTCGGACAAGGTGAGCGCGGCACCGATGTCGATGGCGTCGTTCGCGAGATCGAGGTGGCGGAGCTCGGACAGCCGGTCGACTCCGATACTGAGCGGGGCCCGGGCGTGCCGCAGGTTGAGCTCGACGCCCCAGTCGGTGGAACCGGCGACGACCTGCGCCTCGGGCTCGTCGGCCAGCAGGTCGAGGGCCTCGGCGAGGGACCCCGGCCGGACGAAGGTTCCCTCCGCGCTCTCCACCCGGCCGGCGACCGGGCCGGGCGCCGGGTGCTCGCAGCGCTCCCGCAGCGGGTCGGTCCGGCCGGGCACCGGCAGGGCGTACGCGGCGTCGCGGATCGGGCGGTAGCCGGTGCACCGGCACAGGTTGCCGCTGAGAGCGTGCAGGTCGAAGCCGTTGGGGCCGTGCTCGTGGTCGACCGCGGTGCCCGGAGCGCCCGGGTCGGGATGACCGTTGGCGTTGGACCCCTGGGCGGCCGCCTCGCCGTCGGTCCCCGGCTCGGCGGCGGCGACCCGCTCGGTCCGGCCGGTCGGCGTACGGTCGGGTCGGTAGTACTCCCCCGCCATGGCGCAGACGAAGCCCGGCGTGCAGTAGCCGCACTGTGAGCCGCCCCGGTCGGCCATCTCCTGCTGCACCGGGTGCAGCGCATCCGGGGTGCCCAGGCCCTCGGCGGTCATCACCTCCTGGCCCAAGTAGCCGGCGACCGGGACCAGGCAGGAGTTGATCGCGGTCCACCGGCTGCGCTGCTCGCCGTCGGGACGACTGACCAGCACGGCGCAGGCGCCGCACTCACCCTCGGCGCAGCCCTCCTTGCTCCCGGTCAGGCCGACCGAGCGGAGCCAGCCGAGCAGCGTCACCTGACCACCGACCGGCCCCAGCTCGCGGGGTCGACCGTTGACGGTCACCAACGGTTCCATTGGACGCTCCCTTTGTGACAGCTCCAGCCGCCCGCTGCCCGCCTTTGCCGGATGGGAGCACAGCTCTGCGCGGCGATCTGCGGCGCAGTAGGCGCCGGAGTTGATCAATGTTACCCGCGTACCGGCGGTCGCGTAAGCGGTTATTCGGGCCGCTACGGACAGGAACCGGTCACCTGCGACAGCGGATCGCGGTGGATCCGTGTCGCAGGTGACCGGTTTCGGGCGAGGGCTGCGGAAGCCCCCGGTGGCCTACTTGTAGGAGACGGTGGCGCCGGCGGCCTCGAGGGCCTCCTTCGCCTTGTCGGCGGTCTCCTTGTTGACCTTCTCCAGGACGGCCTTGGGGGCGGCCTCGACCAGGTCCTTGGCCTCCTTCAGGCCCAGGCTGGTCAGGGTACGCACCTCCTTGATGACCTGGATCTTCTTGTCGCCGACCGACTCGAGGACGACATCGACCTCGTCGCTCCCCTCCTCCTCGGCCGGAGCGCCGGCGTCGCCACCGGCGGCCGGAGCGGCGGCGGCCACGGCGACCGGGGCGGCCGCGGTCACGCCGAACGTGGTCTCGAACTCCTTCACGAACTCGCTGAGCTCGATCAGGGTGAGCTCCTTGAAGGCGTCAAGGAGCTCGGCGGTGCTGAGCTTCGCCATAGTGGGCGTCCTTTCCTACTTGTCTTCCGCAGCAGATGCTGTCGTGGTGTCCTCGGCGGCGGTGTCCGTCGAGGGTGCAGCGGGCGCTGCGGTTGCCGCCGGGGCGGCGAGTTCTTCGTTGCTGGGCTCGGAGGTGTCCTCCGTGGCCGCCAGCTCGGCGTTGGTGGGCTCGCTGGTGTCCTCGGCCGCGGCCAGGTCGGCGTTGGTCGGCTCCGGTCGGGCGTCACCCGCCGCCAGCAGCGACGGGTTCTCCTCCGCTGCCTGCTGCAGCGCCGCCAGCAGCCGTGCGGCCTGGGACAGCGGCGCGGAGATCAGCGAGATCGCCTGCTGCAGGATGCCCTGCATGCCGCCGGCCACCTTGGCCAGCAGGACCTCCCGGGACTCGAGGTCGGCCAGCCGCCGGACCTCGTCGGGTCCGATCACCTTGCCCTCGAGCACCCCGCCCTTGATGATCAGCAGCGGGTTCGCCCGACCGAAGTCGCGCAGTCCCTTGGCCACGTTGACCGGGTCGCCGGAGATGAAGGCGATCGCGGTCGGACCGACCAGCTGGTCCTCGATTCCCGGGACCCCCGCCTCGCGCGCGGCGATGGTGGTCAGGGTGTTCTTCGACACGGCATACGTCGCGTCGTCGCCGAGAGTGCGGCGGAGCTCACCGAGGGCCTTCACGCTGAGCCCGCGGTACTCGGTCAGCACGACGCCGGCCGAGCTGCTGAACCGCTCGCTCAGCTCCGCGACGGCGGCTGCCTTGTCCGGCCTCGCCATAGTGTTCCTCTCCTTCGTCGGGTGTCGCGCCGGAGAGGCGGGCGAGAGGCGTACGGACGACAAAAAGCCCTCGGTGCACAGGTGCAACCAAGGGCAGCAGCAGACGAGGTAGCCTGCGGAACAACCTTCAGCTTTCACCTGCGCGGGCCGTCCGTACGGACTCTTCGGGTCGGGCACGGGGCTCGACCAACCAGCGGTCTTCGGCGCAGATGAGTCTAGTTGACCGGGAGTGACCGGCCAAACCGTGATGCGAGGCTCCCACGTAGGCGGATCTGTGACATCGCCCGAACGATTGAGCGCGCCACTGGCTTTGTTTATCTCGAATTGATAACGTGCGGCAACGCCGACGGTTCGTACCCGGGGACCGGACTCCACCAAGTCGGCACCGGAATCCGAAGGGGAGCCGCATTCACATGGGAAAGTTCTATCGACGGGTGGGCGCAATCGCCGCCACCTTCGCCCTAGGTTGGGCCGCGCTGGGCGTCGCTACACCCGCCGCGGCCGCTGCCAGTTGCGAGACCTATTTCAAGACCTACAACACCGTCAAGGTCGGCACGAAGGGGACCCAGACCAAGGCCGCCCAGTGCCTGATCCGGCGCTCGAACCGCCCGGTCCGCGCGGACGGGTCGTTCTCCGCCGCTGACGCAGCGCACCTGCGGCAGTTCCAGCGCTCCGTCGGCCTGGCCCGCACCGGCGTGGTCAACGACCCGACCTGGATCGCCCTCATCGCGTACGGCTCGCGGCCCACGCTGAGCGTCGGCGACCGCAGCGTCCACGTCACCCGGCTGCAGCGCGCGCTGCGCGCGGCCGGCTACACGACCCTCACCGGCACCGGCTTCTACGGCTCCAACACCGTGACCGCGGTCAAGGCGGTGCAGCGCGGCAACGGCTTCAAGGCCACCGGCGTCGTCGGGCCGAAGTTCTGGAAGCTGCTGCAGAGCGGCAAGCTGAAGAAGGGCAAGAAGGCCGCACCGAGGCCCGCGGTGGCCTCGGCCAAGGCCTCCAACAAGGCCGCTGTCGCGCTGGCCTTCGCCAAGCGGCAGCTCGGTGACAGCTACGGCTACGGCGCCACCGGTCCGAACCGCTGGGACTGCTCGGGCCTGACCCAGGGTGCGTACAAGGCGGCCGGCGTCAAGCTGCCGCACAGCGCTCGCGGCCAGATGAAGTACGGCAAGGCGATCGCCAAGAAGAGCCTGCGCCCGGGTGACCTGGTGTTCTTCTACTCGCCGGTCCGGCACGTGGCGATCTACGCCGGTAACGGCAAGGTCATCCACGCCTCCCGTCCGGGCAAGCCCGTCGCCTACATCAAGATGGCCTACATGCCCTATGCGGGAGCGCGCAGGATCGCGTAAGCCGCCCTTCCCACCACGGGAAAGTGGTCACAGACAGCAGAATCCGGCCCAGATTCTTGCCGCCTGTGACCACTTTCCGCTGTGATGGCCCCGTGTCTCTCCCGATCCGCCCGGCGCGTCCGAGTGACGTGCCGCGGATCCACGAGCTGATCGTCGAGCTGGCGACCTACGAGCGCGCCGCCGACGAGGTCCGCTCCACCCCGGCGCAGCTGCACGAGGCCCTCTTCGGACCACAGCCGGCGGCCTACGCCCTGGTCGCTGAGGTGGACGGCCTCGTGGTCGGCTTCGCCCTCTACTTCCGCAACTTCTCGACCTGGGAAGGCGTGCACGGGATCTACCTGGAGGACCTCTTCGTCGCGCCGGAGCAGCGGGGCCGAGGCCTGGGCAAGGCCCTGCTGGTCGCGCTGGCCGAGATCGCCGTCGAGCGGGGTTACGCCCGGGTGGAGTGGGCGGTGCTGAACTGGAACCAGCCCTCGATCGACTTCTACAACAGCCTCGGGGCCGTTCCCATGGCTGAGTGGACCGTCTACCGGCTGGCCGGTCCGGCCCTGCAGCGGGTCGCCACCGCCTCTTCCCAACCGGAGGCTGGGCGGGCGGGCACCGACCCGATGCCGCCGTTGAGGCCCTGACCGCCCGGATGCCCAC
The DNA here is from genome assembly GCA_035296105.1 of Propionibacteriaceae bacterium. Lineage (GTDB taxonomy): Bacteria > Actinomycetota > Actinomycetes > Propionibacteriales > Propionibacteriaceae > Microlunatus. The sequence continues at coordinate 18,383 of DATHBQ010000001.1, forward strand.
CGAAGAACAAGGTGGTCGGCTGTGCCGTGCCGGCACTGCTGACCACCTTGCCGAGCGGAGCGACCCTAGTCGGTGTCGGGCCGGGTCCGGTTCGGGTCCAACGGGATGCCGGGGCCCATGGTGGTGGAGACTGTGATCTTGCGCAGGTAGCGACCCTTCGCCGCGCTCGGCTTCAGCCGCACGATCTCCTCCATCGCGGCGTAGTAGTTCTCGGCCAGCTGCTCGGTCGAGAACGACGCTTTGCCGATGATGAAGTGCAGGTTGGCATGCCGGTCCACCCGGAACTCGATCTTGCCGCCCTTGATGTCGGACACCGCCTTGGCCACGTCGACCGTGACGGTGCCGGTCTTCGGGTTCGGCATCAGGCCGCGCGGGCCGAGGGTCCGGCCGAGCCGGCCAACCTTGCCCATCAGGTCCGGGGTGGCGACCACGGCGTCGAAGTCGAGGTAGCCGCCGGCCACCTTCTCGATCAGCTCGTCGGCCCCCACCTCGTCCGCGCCGGCGTTGCGGGCCGCCTCGGCCCGGTCGCCGGTGGCGAACACCAGCACCCGGGCGGTCTTGCCGGTGCCGTTGGGCAGGTTGACCGTGCCGCGGACCATCTGGTCGGCCTTGCGGGGGTCGACGCCCAGCCGCATGGCGACCTCGACGGTCGCGTCGTACTTGGTCGTCGACGTCTCCTTCGCCAGGCGGACGGCCTCGAGGGGGGCGTAGAGCTTGCTGTCGTCGATCTTTTCGACGGCGGCGCGGTAGGACTTGCTGCGCTTCATGAGGTCTCCCTGATCGGAGTCGTGGTCCTGGGGCCGCGCT
>DATHBQ010000002.1:0-3434 GCA_035296105.1 Propionibacteriaceae bacterium
AGCGTGATCCCGGCGGGCACGAAGGCACCGAAGCTCTGGCCGGCCGACCCTTCGAAGGTGATGTCGATGGTCCCGTCGGGCAGGCCCTCGCCCTTGGTGGCCTTGGTCACCTCGTGGCCCAGGATCGTGCCCACCGTCCGGTTCACGTTCCGGATCTTGAGCGACGCGCGGACGGCCTCCCCGTCGGTCAGCGCGGGCCGGCACATGTCGATCAGCATCTGGTCCAGCGTGAACTCCAGCGCGTGGTCCTGACCGGTGACGTTGTGCCGCGGCGCATCCTCCGGCAGCTCGGGCATGTGCAGGATCGGCCGCAGGTCCAGTCCGTGGGCCTTCCAGTGCTGCTCCGCCGTCGTGGTGTCCAGCACCTCGACGTGGCCGACCGCCTCGGCCAGCGTCCGGAAGCCCAGCGCGGCCAGGTGCTCCCGTACCTCCTCGGCGATGAACTCGAAGAAGTTGACGACGAACTCCGGCTTGCCGGAGAACTTCCTGCGCAGCTCGGCGTTCTGCGTGGCCACGCCCACCGGGCAGGTGTCCAGGTGGCAGACCCGCATCATGATGCAGCCGCTGACCACCAGCGGCGCGGTGGCGAAACCGAACTCCTCCGCCCCGAGCAGAGCGCCGATGATCACGTCGCGGCCGGTCTTGAGCTGGCCGTCGACCTGCACCACGATGCGGTCCCGCAGCCCATTGATCAGCAGCGTCTGCTGCGTCTCGGCCAGGCCGAGCTCCCATGGCCCGCCGGCATGCTTGAGCGAGGTCAGCGGCGCCGCGCCGGTGCCGCCGTCGTGGCCCGAGATCAGCACCACGTCGGCCTTGGCCTTCGACACCCCGGCCGCGACCGTGCCCACCCCGACCTCGGCCACCAGCTTGACGTGCACCCGGGCGCTCGGGTTGGCGCACTTCAGGTCGTGGATCAGCTGCTTGAGGTCCTCGATCGAGTAGATGTCGTGGTGCGGCGGCGGGGAGATCAGCCCGACCCCGGGGGTCGAGTGCCGGGTCTTGGCCACCCACGGGTAGACCTTCTGGCCCGGCAGCTGTCCGCCCTCACCCGGCTTCGCTCCCTGTGCCATCTTGATCTGCAGGTCGGTCGCGTTGGTCAGGTAGTCCGACGTGACCCCGAACCGGCCCGAGGCGACCTGCTTGATGGCGCTCCGCCGCTCGGGGTCGTAGAGCCGGTCCTTGTCCTCCCCGCCCTCGCCGGTGTTCGACTTGCCGCCGATCCGGTTCATCGCGATGGCCAGGGTCTGGTGCGCCTCGGCGCTGATCGACCCGTACGACATCGCCCCCGTGGAGAACCGGCGGACGATCTCACTCACCGGCTCGACCTCCTCGATCGGCACCGGCGGCCGGTCCGACTTGAAGGCGAGCAGTCCGCGCAGCGTCATCAGCCGCTCCGACTGCTCGTCGATGTGGGACGTGTACTGCTTGAAGATGTCATAGCGCCCGGTCCGGGTGGAGTGCTGCAGCCGGAACACCGTCTCCGGGTCGAACAGGTGCGGCTCGCCCTCCCGGCGCCACTGGTACTCCCCGCCCACCGGCAGCAGCCGGTGGGCCAGCGGGATCCCGTCCGCCGGGTACGCGGTGAGGTGCCGCTTGTGCACCTCCTCGGCGATCTGCTCCAGCGTCACCCCGCCGAGCTTGCTGGTGGTGCCGGTGAAGTACCGGTCGACCACCTCCCGGGAGAGGCCGAGCGCCTCGAAGATCTGCGCCCCGGTGTAAGAGGCGACCGTGGAGACACCCATCTTGCTCATCACCTTGAGCACGCCCTTGCCGAGAGCCTTGACCATGTTGGCCACGGCTCGCTCCGGCTCGACGCTGGTGTAGACGCCCCGGCGGGCCAGGTCCTCGGCCGACTCGATGGCCAGGTACGGGTTGACCGCCGCGGCGCCGTAGCCGATCAGCAGAGCCACGTGGTGCACCTCGCGGACGTCGCCGGCCTCGACGACCAGGCCGACCTGGGTGCGGCTCTTCTCCCGGACCAGGTGGTGGTGCACGGCAGCGGTGAACAGCAGCGACGGGATCGGGGCCAGCTCGGCGTTGGAGTGCCGGTCGGACAGCAGGATGATCCGGGCGCCGTTCTCGATCGCCGCCGAGATCTCGGCACACAGCTCGTCGAGCTTGGCGGTCAGGGCCGCCGCCCCGCCAGCCACCTCGTACAGCCCGCGGGCGACGTAGGTCGCATAGCCGGGCAGGTCGCCCTCGCGGTTGATCTTGACGATCTTGGTCAGGGCGTCGTTGTCCAGCACCGGGAACGGCAGCACCAGCCGGCGGCAGGACGCCGGGCCGGGGTCCAGCAGGTTCCGCTCCGCGCCGATGGTGTTCCACAGCGAGGTGACGAGCTCCTCCCGGATGGCGTCCAGCGGCGGGTTGGTGACCTGGGCGAACAGCTGGGAGAAGTAGTCGAAGAGCAGCCGCGGCTTGTCGCTGAGCGCGGCGATCGGGGTGTCGGTGCCCATCGAGCCGATCGGCTCCGCGCCGCCGGAGGCCATCGGCGCCAGGATCAGCCGCAGCTCCTCCTCGGTGTAGCCGAAGACCTGCTGTCGCCGGGTGACCGAGGCGTGGGTGTGCACTACGTGCTCGCGCTCCGGCAGGTCGGACAGCAGCATCCGCCCGGCCAGCAGCCACTCGCCGTACGGCGCCGCGAACGCGAGCGTGGCCTTGATCTCGTCGTCGGAGACGATCCGGTGCTGGCCCAGGTCGGCCAGGAACATCCGGCCCGGCTGCAGCCGGCCCTTCTGCACGATCTTCTCGGCGGGGATGTCCAGCACGCCGGTCTCCGAGGCCAGCACCACCAGCCCGTCGTCGGTGACCCAGAACCGGCCCGGCCGCAGCCCGTTGCGGTCCAGCACCGCGCCGATCTGGTTGCCGTCGGTGAACACCACCCCGGCCGGGCCGTCCCACGGCTCCATCAGGCAGGAGTGGAAGGCGTAGAAGTCGCGACGCTTCGGGTCCATCGTGGGGTTGTTCTCCCACGCCTCCGGGATCATCATCAGCATCGCGTGCGGCAGCGAGCGCCCGCCGAGGTGCAGCAGCTCGACCACCTCGTCGAAGGAGGCGGAGTCCGACGCGTCCGGCGTGCAGATCGGGAACAGCCGCTCCAGGTCGCCGGGGATGACGTCGCTGGACAGCAGCGCCTCCCGGGCCCGCATCCAGTTCCGGTTCCCCTTGACGGTGTTGATCTCGCCGTTGTGGGCGATCATCCGGAACGGGTGCGCCAGCTCCCAGGCCGGGAAGGTGTTGGTGGAGAACCGCGAGTGCACGATGGCCAGCGCACTGGCCATCCGCTCGTCGTTCAGCTCCGGGTACACCAGCTCGAGCTGCTCGGTGGTCAGCATCCCCTTGTAGACCAGGGTCCGGCCGGACAGGGACGCGAAGTACACCCCGCATTCGAGCTGGGCCCGCCGGCGCAGGCAGTAGGTCAGTCGATCCAGGGC
>DATHBQ010000003.1:0-2820 GCA_035296105.1 Propionibacteriaceae bacterium
CACAGAAGCAACGGAGCTCGTCGGGCGAGAGCCGTCCTGCGGTCGTGTCGGCCGGCCGCACCGGCCTGATCCGCCGGATCACCCGACCCCGGCGGACGACCTTCACCCCGTCGACGTTCCGGATCGCCGGCCCGCTGTCGTTCACCCGAGGCGGCATGTTCGCCACGTTCGTGCTCGGCGGGCAGCAGTGGGACTTCCGCGCCGACTCCGACCGGACGCTGCTGTGGGACCAGGCCACCTTCCGCTGGGCCAGCCTGAAGGGTCGCTCGATCAAGCTCCGCTCGACGCCGCGGCCCTATCCGAGCTACGAGTTCGCCCGCACGCTCGACGAGGACACCCCGAACCCGCTGCCGGACGTGCCCGGCGCGCCGTCCTGGGACGCCTACCTGGAGTACGGGCAGCGGCGGCTGCAGCAGACCGGGCTGGACACCAAGATGGTGACCCTGTCGGTGTGGGTCGGGCCGAACCCGAGCCGCCGGGTGCAGGAGGAGCTCATCGCCGGGGTGGAGCATCCGCTTCCCGAGACGGTAGCGGTGATCGAGGAGATCCTCCGGGTCACCAACATCGTCAAGGGAGCCGGCTTCAACGGCCGGCCGGTGGGCCCGCGGGACATGGCCTTCCTGATGCACCGGTCGCTGTCCATGGGCATCCCCGCCCCGATGCACGCCGGCGCGGCGGGCGGCCGCTGGGAGCCGGATGAGATCTCCGGCTTCTTCACCCGCCGCGAGTGGTTCTACAACCCGCTGACCTCCTCGACCGTCAAAGTGGTCGCCGAGCACAACGGCAAGGTCGTCGAGCGCTACGTCGCCGTGCTGTCGCTCGGCCCGCTGCCCGACATCACCTGGCCGGAGTCCGGCCGTGACCCCTGGATGCTGGCCAGCGACAAGCTCGGCTTCCCGGTCGAGTGGTCGATGGCGGGGGCGATGCTGGACCCGAAGGACCTGACCCCGGCGATCGAGTTCGAGCAGAACCGGGCGGCCGGCATCTCGTCCCACTACGCCGAGCACAACCTGATCCCGCCGCCGGCGGTCGAGCGGGCGATCGAGGGGGCGACGCTCAACCTGGATGAGGTGACCGAGGGCGACACCCGGACGGCGGTTCGGTTCCTCGGACCGATCCGGCTGGCGACGTACGCGCCCACCGAGGCCCAGTGCCTGGAGCAGGCCCGGGCGCTGGTCGACTCCTACGGCGAGCGGTTGAACTTCGAGGTCGCCCACCCGCGCGGACAGGCCCAGCTGCTGCGGGAGTTCGTCCCCGGCGAGCCCTGGTCGACGGTGGGCTACCAGCGGCGACTGCCGGCCAAGTACCTGGCGTCGGCGATGCCCCATGTGGATGCCGAGGTCGGCACGCCGAACGGGCCGTACCTGGCGTACGGGATCGGGTCGGCCCGCCGCGCGGTCCGTTTCGACCCGCACTACGGCCCGGAGACGCTGCAGCAGCCCGGGCTGTTCACCATCACCGCCGAGCCGGGCGGCGGCAAGTCCGTGCTGATCGGGGCCCTCGCCTACAACGCGGCCCGCCGCGGCGAGCCGACGATCATCCTCGACCCGTCGGGACCGCTGGCCAAGCTTTGTGAGATGCCGGAGCTGAGGCCCTTCTCCCGGGTGCTCGACCTGACCGCGTCGGAGCCGGGGACGCTGTCACCCTACCAGCTGATCCCCGAGCCGCAGCCGGGCGCCTACCTGGACGACCAGGGCCGGTTCAACGAGCTGGACTTCGGCCGGGCCAGACGGATCGCGGTGGCCGAGCGGCAGCAGCTGGTGTTCGACGTGCTGCGGATGTGGCTCCCGCTCGGGCTGCTGCGGGAGGTCGGCACCGACGTGAAGCTGCGGACGGCGATCCGGAACACCCGCACCCGGGTGACGGAGGCCGGTCTGGCCGACGTGCAGACCAACCCCCGCTGGGTGGTCGAGGAGCTGGCCAAGCTGGGCAACGCCGAGCACATCGTGGCCGAGATCGAGGCCGCCGCCGAGTTCCCGCTCGGCGAGCTCGTGATGCCGGACCACACCGACCCGATCCCGGCGGAGCAGTCGCTGGACAAGACCCTGGTCGTGGTCACCATGCCCGGGCTGGAGCCGCCGCCGGAGGGTCTGGACCGGGAGCTGTGGGGGTCGACCGAGCGCTACACCCAGCCGCTGCTGCACCTGGCCGCGTTCTTCACCTCCCGCTTCATCTACGGCCGCAACCGCAACCAGCGCAAGAACGTGTTCCTGGACGAGAACCACCAGATGGCGACCTGGGGGTCCGGCCGAGCGCTGATGGTCCGGCTCTCCCGGGACAGCCGGAAGTGGGACACCGCGGTCGGCGCCGCCTCGCAGCACCCCGACGATGCCCTCACCGTCGGTCGGATCGACGCCCTGCAGGGGGCGGCGTTCGTCGGGCGGCTGACCAAGCAGAGTGTCGCGGAGAAGGCGTGCGACCTGCTGCAGTGCCCGCGGGCGTACGCGCCGGTGATCCAGGCCCTCAGCCCGAAGCGGCGCACCGACACCGCCACCGACAACGAGCTGCCGTCGGAGGCGCTGGACACCGGCGAGTTCGTGTTCCTCGACCCGCTCGGCCGGATCGGCAAGATCCGGATCGACATCGACTGGCATCCCGGGCTGCGCGAGGCGCTCAACACCACGCCGGGTCGCCGCCGGCTGCCCGCTCCGGCCGACGCCCAGCCGACGCCGTTCCTCGACCCGGAGCTGTTCACCTCGATCCCGCTCATCCCGCTGGACGAGGAGGCGGCGTGACATTCGCTCACTCGCGCGCCGCCCGCTCGCGCGCCCAGGCTGGACACGGGGGGTCGGTGGCAGCGGCCCGGCGGGTGCTGGTGCT
>DATHBQ010000004.1:0-1690 GCA_035296105.1 Propionibacteriaceae bacterium
CCGCCGCCCATTCCGCCGGTCAGCGGACCGAGCTTGCTGGCGGCCAGCGCCTGGGCCTGGGTGTTCGCATCCCGCACCGCGGCCAGGACCAGGTCGGCCAGGGTCTCGGTGTCCTCGGGGTCGACGGCCTCGGGCTTTATGGTCAGCCCGACCAGCTCACCGGCACCGCTGACCGTGGCCTTGACCAGGTCACCGCCGGCCGAACCCTCAACGCGGGCGTCCGCCAGCTCCTGCTGGGCGGTGAAGAGCTGCTCCTGCATCGCCTGGGCCTGGGCCAGCAGACCGGACATGTCTCCTTCGGGGATCATGCCTGCAGCCTAGGGCGCACCCGAAGGTCCCGCTCCCCCGCCGCGCCCCGATCGCCCCTGAGCCCTTCGACCGGGCCGGTCCTTGTGCTGGTCGAGCGGCCGTGGCGTCGGGTCAGGTGTCGGGCTCCTCTTCGGAGATGATCTCCGCACCGAGGTGGCGGGTGAGCAGGTCGCGGTGGGACTCGGTCGCGTCATCCAGCACGTCGTCGTCCCGGCTGACCGCCTCATCGCGCTCGTCGGATCCGGGGTCCGCCGGTCGACCGTCCTCGCGGGTCGGGCGGATGCTCTGCCGCGCCTGGTCCCGCGCCCGGGTGTCCACCGGTTCGGGACTGGCCACCGGCTGCGGCGGCGGTGGCGCCGGCGCGGAGGGTGGCGTACGCGGCGAGGCCGCCGAGGTGTTGCCCGGCTCGACCATGGTGTCGATCTTGAAGTCGGCGCCGAGCACGACGACCAGCGCCTCGCGCAGCACGTCCTCGCTGCCGCCGCGCCCGAAGCTGTCCCGGGCGCCGGCGTTGGTCATCGCCAGCAGCAGGGTGTCCCCGCGGAGCTCGGCGACCTGGGCGTTCTGGCTGAGCAGGATCCAGGTGAACCGCCGCTTGCCCTTGACCTCCTCCAGCACCTCGGGCCAGAGCCGCCGGATGTCGGTCACGGTGAACTTGGCTCCGGGCGTCGGCTGTGCCGGGTCGGGCTCCGAGCCCAGCTTGGTGTCGTCGGTCTCCCCGCCCGCCGGTCCGCGAGTGTCGGACGCCATGCGGGCTGAGCCTGCCGAAGCCCCAGGCTGTGGCCCGTCGACAAGCTCAGGGCCCATCACCCCCGGCTCCGGTGCCTCGACCGGCTCAGGGCGCATTGACGACGGCTCAGCGCGGGTTGGCGTCTGTTCCGTACTGCCGGCCGACACTGTCGATGCCCCGGGCTCCCGCGATTCGACGGGCTGGGCCCGCAGGGACCCGGTCATCCCGATCCGCCGCTCGAGCCGGTCGAGTCGGGCGTGGATGCCGCGGTCGTCGACATCGGCACCGGGCAGCAGCACCCGGGCGCACATCAGCTCCAGGTGCAGCCGAGGGGCGGTGGTACCGCGCATATCGGTCAGCCCGACCGCGATCACCTCGGCGGCCCGGGTCAGCTCCCCCGCGCCCAGCGATGCGGCCTGGGAGGACAGCCGTTCCGCCTGGTCCGGCGCGGCCTCCACCAGACCCGTGGACAGCGCGTCCGGCACCGCGGCGACCACCACCAGGTCCCGGAGCCGGCGCAGCAGGTCTTCGGCGAACCGGCGCGGATCCTGTCCGACCTCGATCACCTTGTCCACACAGGTGAACACCCCGCCGGCGTCCCCGGCCGCAAAGGCGTCGACGAACTCGTCGAGCAGCGAGTCCGGCGTGAAG
>DATHBQ010000005.1:0-2735 GCA_035296105.1 Propionibacteriaceae bacterium
CACGTCGGTGGCTGACTACGCCGCCGCGATCAGCGCCGAGACCGGTTGCATCCTCAAGGTGCATCCCAGCAACTTCAGCATCGAGGGCTTCACTGCAGCGGCCTCGGTCCCGGAGCTGGCCGGCCTCGGCGTCCCGGTGGTGGCCGACATCGGCAGCGGCCTGCTGACCCCCGACCCGCTGCTGCCCGACGAGCCCGACGCCGCGACCACCCTGCGCGACGGCGCGGCCGTGGTGACCTGCAGCGGGGACAAGCTGCTCGGTGGACCGCAGGCCGGCCTGATTCTCGGCGAGCAGGCCGTGGTCGAGCGGCTGCGCCGCCACCCGCTGGCCCGGGCGCTGCGGGTGGACAAGCTCACCCTGGCCGCGCTGGAGGCGACCCTGCGCGGACCCGAGACGCCGACCTGGACGGCCCTGCGCGGCGACCCCGACCAGCTGCGCGAGCGGGCGCGACGCCTCGCCGAGGCAGTGGGCGGCGAGCTGGTCTGCTCCGACGGCACGGTCGGTGGCGGCGGCGCGCCGGGCGTACGGCTGCCGGGCTGGGCCGTCGCCCTGCCCGAAGCCAACGCCGAACCGCTGCGGCGCGGTGACCCGGCGGTGATCGGCCGGGTCGAACGCGGCCGCTGCCTGCTCGACCTCCGCTGTGTCCCGCCGGAGCAGGACCGCGTCGTGGTCGAAGCGGTCCGGGCCATCCGCACGCAGGCGTCGGAGCGACGTTAGGTGCATGTCGTCGCGACGGCCGGGCACGTCGACCACGGCAAGTCGACCCTGGTCCGGGCACTGACCGGGATGGAGCCGGACCGGTTCGAGGAGGAGCGGCGGCGGGGGCTGACCATCGAGCTCGGCTACGCCTGGACCACCCTGAACGGCGGCGAGGAGACAATCGCCTTCGTCGACGTGCCGGGTCACGAGCGGTTCTTCGCCACCATGCTCGCGGGCCTGGGACCCGCTCCGGCGGTGATGTTCGTGGTCGCGGCCGACGAGGGTTGGCGGCAGCAGTCGACCGAGCACCTGGCGGCGGTGGACGCGCTGGGACTGGATCAAGGGCTGCTGGTGGTCACGCGGAGTGACCTGGCCGACCCCGGACCGGCGATCGAGCAGGCCCTGACCGAGATCGCCCGGACAAGTCTCCGCGACGTCCCGGCCGTCGCGGTCTCGGCCCGGACCGGTCAAGGCCTGGCCGAGCTGCGACCGGCCCTGAGCCGGCTGGTCCGCAGCCTGGCGCCGCCGCGTCGCGACGGTCGGATCCGGTTCTGGGTGGACCGCTCGTTCACCATCCGCGGCGCAGGAACCGTCGTCACCGGGACGCTGGGCAGCGGCACTCTGGCCGTCGGCGACGAGCTGCAGCTGGGCGACCGGCGACTCCGGATCCGGGGGCTGGAGTCCCTCGGCCAGACCCAGTCACAGGTGGCCGCCGTGGCCCGGGTGGCGGTCAACCTTCGTGGGGTCGAGGTCGAGGACGTGGCCCGCGGCGATGCCCTGCTCACCCCCGGCGCCTGGCCGCTGGCTGCCGAGGTGGACGTGCGCTGCCAGCCGCCGCAGGCGACCGCGCGGGCGGTCACCGGCTCAGGAGTGACCGAGCTGCCGGCCGAGCTCGTCCTGCACATCGGCACCGCCGCGGTGCCCGTCCGCGTCCGCCCGCTCGGCGACGAGCTCGCGCGACTGCGGCTGTCCCGTCCGCTGCCCCTGGAACCGGGTGATCGGCTGGTGCTGCGCGATCCCGGCCGGCACGCCGTGGCCGCCGGAGCGGTGGTCCTCGATGCCGATCCCCCCGCGCTGCGCCGCCGCGGTGCGGCCGCGGCCCGGGCGGGCTGGCTCTCCCAAGCCGAAAGCACCGATCCGGCCGCGGCGCTCGCTGAGCAGGTACGCCGGCGGGGTGCGGCCCGACGCTCGGAGCTGGTGGCGCTCGGCATCCCGGTCGCCGACCCTGCCCAGGTGCAGGTGGTGGGCGACTGGGTGGTTGATCCCGCCACCTGGCAGCAGTGGCAGGATCAACTGCGCACAGCGGTGGACGAGCGGGCGGCGACCCGTCCGCTGGATCCCCGGCTCAGCCTCGAGGACGCCCGGCGACGGATCGGCGCCCCCGACCGGGAACTGGTCCGGGAGCTGAGCGCCGCAGCCGGCCTGGCGTACGCGGACGGGCGGATCGGCCGCCCCGCCGAGAAGTCGGCATCGCTGGGCCCGGCCGAGGCCGGGCTGGCGCAGCTCGAGCAGCACCTGTCCGGCCAGCCGTTCGCGGCCCCGGAGAAGCCGGAGCTCGACGGCTGGGGCCTCGGCGTGGCCGAGCTGGCGGCGGCCGAACGCGTCGGCCGGCTTGTCCGGCTCGCGCCCGACGTCGTCCTGCTGTCGACCGGCCCGGCGCAGGCCATGCGGGTCCTGGCCGCGCTGCCGCAGCCGTTCACCACCAGCGAGGCCCGGCAGGCGCTGGGCACCACCCGACGGGTGGCCGTCCCGCTGCTGGAGTACCTGGACCGGCGCGGCTGGACCGTCCGGCTTGACGGCGGGCATCGCCGGGTGCGGGCACCGAGCGGGCAATGACCCAAACGGATGACCCGGCTCGCCACCCCACTGTCATTCAACACCGGCAGCCTTCCGCAATCTCGATCACGAAGATGCCTGCTCGAATTTTCGACGTTGATATAAATCGCCGACTAGCGTAATAGAACCAAACGGGACGACCGAAGAATCAGCCTCGGGGACGAAGGGTCGAGGCGACATGCAACGGTGTATTCACGAT
>DATHBQ010000006.1:0-2387 GCA_035296105.1 Propionibacteriaceae bacterium
GCTCGCGGCCGGGGTCCGACTCGAGCAGGGCGCGGGCACGGGCGGACCACGCCTCCTCCTCGGACCGGTCGCCGCCGCCGCTCGCCAGCGCCTCGCCGAGCAGACCCTGGAGCCGGCAGACCTCGATGAGTGGCGAGGCCAGGTTCCCAGCGGCCGGCTCGTTGAGGAGCGCGGCAAAGCGCTGCGCCCACGCCTCGATCGGTTCGAGGTGGCGGACCGGCTGCGCCGGGTCGAGCAGGCCGCTCCGGCGCCACAGGTCGAAGACCGGGCCTGCGAAGACGACGTACCACTCCGTCCAGTGGGTCGTCGGGCCGGGGCCGTAGGTGTGGGGCAGGTCGGGCAGGACCAGGATCAGGTCGCCGGCCCGGACGGAGAGCGTTAGCCCGGTCGCGTCGCGGTAGCGCCCCCCGCCGTCGATCACGTAGACGAGCGCGTAGCTGCCGAGCGTCCGCAGCGGGTCGGCGGGCAGGCCCCGGCTGTGCCGGATGAACCCGGCGACGGAGATGCCCCCGAGGGGCGAGCGGGCGGCGTGGCGGACCCGAAACTGGTGGTGCGGCTCTCCCTCCATCGCCACCCCCCGGCCATGCCAAAACGTCCAAGAATCGCGGTCACAACGGCCATTCCTTGAGGCCAAAACCGAGCGTACCATGCCCATCCAAGGCTCGTTCCGGGCGGGAGGGGACGATGACGACGACGATCACCGAGCAACGGGTGCCGCCGGTCCTGCAGTCGAGCGGCGTCGCGCTGGACACCGGGGCCGACAGTTTCGGCCCAATGCGCTCGTCGGCCGACCTGGTCGACGACCCGGCGGCGCTGCGGGACCGGATGGGGGAGGACGGCTACCTCTACCTGCCGGGCTACCTGGACCGGGATCAGGTGCTGGCGGCGCGGCGGGCGACGGTGGACAAGCTGGCGGCCCTCGGCCACCTCGCGCCTAACACCGACCCGATGAACGCCATCGCCCAGCCGGGAACGAAGGTCAAGTTCGCGCCGGAGTTGGCCGAGGACAACGCCCCGCTGCACGACCTGCTCTACGGCGGCCGGATGATGGATCTCTACCGCCGGTTCTTCGGCGAGGAGGCCCTCCACTTCACCTACACCTGGGTGCGGGCGGTCTCGCCGGGCAAGGGGACGGCGCCGCACGGCGACAGCGTCTTCATGAACCGCGGCACGCGGGAGCTGTACACCGCCTGGACCCCCCTCGGCGACATCTCCTACGATCTCGGTGGCCTGATCGTGCTGGAGCGGTCGCACCGGCTCGACGAGATGGTCCGCACCTACCACCAGCAGGACGTCGACCGCTTCTGCGAGAACGGACCGGACGCGGCGCTCTACGCCTCCGGCGAGAAGTGGTGGAACGGCAGCCTCTCCGACGACCCGGCCGAGCTTCGCCGGCAACTCGGCCTGCGGTGGCTGACGACCGAGTTCCGCGCCGGCGACCTGGTCACCTTCAGCATCTACACCCTCCACGGCAGCCTCGACAACCAGACCGACCGCATCCGCCTGTCGTCCGATTCGCGCTACCAGCCGGCCTCCCAGCCGGCCGACGAGCGCTGGGTCGGCGAACAGCCGATCGGCCACGGGCCGGCGGCCAAGCGCGGGCAGATCTGCTGACGACCGTTGCAGGCCAGGCAACGCCGCCTTGGCTCGCGCAGGGGGCGCCCGTGGTGCGCCGTCCCACGCCGACGGAGGGATCCCTGCCTAGCCCCGTCCGACGCACCAGAGCCACCGCCGTCGCCGGCAGGCTGCGCTCGCCGCGCCGCTGGCCAGCCAGCATGCCGCGGCGGCCGCGGCCGCCACCGAGGAGGCGCGGACGAGCTAGTCGCCGGGCGACCGCCACCGGCCGCCGGCAGGAACCGGATGCGTCGTCCGGGGAGATCAAGCAGAGGACAAGGAGGTCCCCGTGAGCCACCCCGTCGATGGGGCGAACGCCGCCCGCACACTCTCCCGCCGCAACGTCCTGGGTGGCGCCGCCGGCGCCGCCGCAGCCACCATCGCCGGGACCACCTGGGCCGAGGCCCGCGGCGTGCCGACGATCCAGGCGGAGCCGATCGAACTGACCTACTGGCACGGCTGGACCGAGCAGTGGGAGGAAATGGTCCAGTTTGTCGTCGACCAGTTCCACCAGAAGCAGAGCCGGATCCGGGTCAACCCGGTCGTCGTGCCGGTCGCGTCGCAGGACCAGGCCGCCGAATTCCTGGCCAAGCTGACCGGCTCGATCGCCGCCGGCAACCCGCCCGACATCGTCACCCTGTTCGGCTCGACCGCGATCCCGACCCTGGCCAGCGAAGAGGCGATCGTTGCCCTCGACGACATCGAAGGGGCCGATCTCCCAGCCGTCCAGGCCTGGATGGATCCGAACGTCTACAAGCTCGGCCAGTACCAGG
>DATHBQ010000007.1:0-8680 GCA_035296105.1 Propionibacteriaceae bacterium
TGGCGTCGGCGTGTGCCTGGTCGGTGGCCCTGTCCGGCCTGGAGGGGCGGCTAGTCGAAGTGGAGGCCGACATCGGGGCAGGACTGCCCCGGACGGTGCTGGTCGGGCTGCCGGACAGTGCGCTCTACCAGTCACGGGACCGGTGCAAGGCGGCAATCAGCAACTCCGGCCAGGAGTGGCCGATCGCGCTGCTGACCATCAACCTCTCCCCGGCGACCCTGCCGAAGGCCGGCAGCCACTACGACCTGGCCATCGTCGCCGCGGTGCTGGCAGCGCAGGGGGTGCTGCCCCGCGCGGAACTGCGACGGACGGTCCTGCTCGGCGAGCTGGGGCTGGACGGCCGCGTCCGGCCGGTGCGCGGAGTCCTGCCGGCGACGCTGGCGGCCGCGGACACCGGCTTCACCCGGGTGATCGTGCCGCTGCGGCAAGCCGGTGAGGCCGCCCTGGTGGAGGGTATCGAGGTACTCGGGATCGCCTCCATCACCCAGCTGGTGGCGGTGCTCCGCGGTGACCCGGTGCCGGAGGTCGAGCCGATCGAGGTCGTCGAGGAGCGGACCGCCGGTCCGGCCGGTCCACCGCTCGACCTGGCCGACGTGGTCGGACAGATCGAGGCGAAGTGGGCCTGTGAGGTGGCGGCGGCCGGGCGACACCACACGTTGTTCCACGGCCCGCCGGGGGTCGGCAAGACGATGCTGGCTGAGCGGGTGCCGAGCCTGCTGCCCGACCTGGACCTGCACGACGCGCTCGAGGTCTCCGCCCTGCACTCGCTGGCCGGGTTCCACCTCGCCGACCGGCTGGTGACCCGCCCGCCCTACAGCGACCCGCACCACTCCGCCTCCGTGGTCAGCATGGTCGGCGGCGGACCCCGACTGGCCCGACCCGGCGCCATCTCGCTGGCCCACAAGGGGGTGCTGTTCCTGGACGAGGCGCCCGAGTTCGCTCCGCAGGTGATCGACGCGCTGCGCACCCCGCTCGAGTCGGGAACGGTGCAGGTCAACCGGAGCGAGGGACCGGCGCGCTTCCCGGCCCGGTTCCAGCTCATCCTGGCCGCCAACCCCTGTCCCTGCGGCCTCGCCGCCACCCCGGGCGGCCAGTGCCAGTGCGCGCCGCTGGCCGTCCGCCGCTACGCCGGGCGGATCTCGGGGCCGATCCGGGACCGGATCGACATCAACCAAGGCTTCCTGCCGGTACGCAAGGCCTACCTCAAGGCGGCGCTGCAGCGCTCGGAGCCGTCGTCGGTCGTCGCGCAGCGGGTGTCCGAGGCCCGCGAGCGCCAGCTGCACCGCCTCGCCGGGACCGGTTGGCGGACCAACAGCGAGGTGGCGGGCGGGTACCTGCGCAAGCAGCTGCCCCTTCCGGACGGCTGGGCGGACGTGGAGGAGGCCCACGACCGGGGCCGGCTGAGCTCGCGAGGCGTGGACAAGGTGCTGCGCCTCAGCTGGACGGTGGCCGACCTGGCCGGCCGGGACGTTCCGGGCCGGGACGAGGTGGGCATCGCGCTGGCCATGCGGCGCGGCGAGCAGCCCGGTGCAGTGCTGCGAGGGGTGGGCTGACCATGGTGGAGGAGAGCGAGCGGCGAGCCCGTCTGGCCCTGAGCTGCGCGACCGACGGCGGCGAACCGGCGGTGGCCGACCTGGTGGCGCGGGTCGGGGGCGAGGAGGCCTGGCGAAGGGTTCGGGCGGGCGCCTTGGGAGAGCCGGTGGCCCAGCGCGCCGCCGCCGTGTCGGTCGACGTGGTGCAGCGGCTGGCCGCGGCGGCCCGGATCCGGTTCGTCGTCCCCGGTGACGAGGAGTGGCCGGAGGGGATGGCCGACCTCGACCACGCAGACCCGATCCAGCGACGAGGAGGGGTGCCGCTCGGTCTGTGGCTCCGCGGGCCCGGACAGCTGGCGCGGCTGATCGAGCGGTCGGTGGCCATCGTGGGCTCTCGGGCGGCGACGGCGTACGGGAACGGGATCACCACCGACCTCGCGGTCGACCTCGCCGAACGTGGGGTGACCGTCGTGTCGGGTGGTGCCTTCGGCATCGACGCGGCGGCCCATCGCGGCGCTCTCTCGGTGGACGGTCCGACGGTCGGGGTGTTGGCGTGCGGAGTGGACGTCGCCTACCCGCAGGCCAACGCCGAGCTGTTCGAGGAGATGGCTCGCCGGCATCTGCTGGTGTCCGAGCTGCCGCCCGGCGCCCATCCGACCCGGGTGCGGTTCCTGGCCCGGAACCGGCTGATCGCCGCGATGAGCTCGGCCACCGTGGTCGTCGAGGCGGCGCTGCGGTCCGGCGCCCGGAACACCGCGGGCTGGGCGCTGGAGTGCGGCCGGCCGCTGATGGCCGTGCCAGGTTCGGTGTACTCGCGGGCCTCGACCGCCCCGCACCTGATGATCCGCAGCGGGCAGGCCGTGCTGGTCACCAACGCGGCGGAGGTGATGGAGCTGGTGTCGTCGACCGGGCAGGACACGCTGCCCCTGGCCTCCGGTCCGCGGCGGGCGACCGACGAGTTGAGCGAGTCGGAGCTGGCGGTGTACGAGGCGGTGCCGGCCCGGCGCCGCGCCGCGGTCGGCGACATCGCGCTTGCCGCGGGAGTCAGCGTGCCGAGCTGCCTGAGCGCGCTGAGCAAGCTCGAGGTGGCGGGTCTGGTGGAGGGAGACGCGCGTGGCTGGCTCGCTACGTTCGGCCGGCCCCGTTGAGAAAGGTCCGCAGCAGCGGTCCGGCGGTCCGGGACCCGGACTCGCCGTCCTGGACGAAGACCGCGACCGCGAGGTCGTCCTTGCCGGCGATCATCCAGGCGTGGGTCTTGTAGGGCTCCTTCGGACCGTACTCGGCGGTGCCGGTCTTGGCGATCACCGCCCCATCCACGTCGCTGAGCACCCGTCCACTGCCGCTGGTGACCACGGCCCGCATCATCTGCCGGAGCTGGTCGGCCTCGTCGGCGGTCAGCGGCTTGCCTGTCGGCTTGGGCTTGTCGACCCCCTCGACGATGGAGGGGAGCACGGTGCGGCCAGCGCTGACCGACGCGACGACACCGGCCATGGCCAGCGGCGACGCCTCGACCTTGCCCTGGCCGATCAGGGCCGCCGCCCGCCCGGTGGCCGTCGGATCGCCGGGCACCGACCCGAAGAAGGACGGGAACCCGGTGTCGTAGTCGATGCCCAGTCCGAGCGAGCCGGCCGCCTCCGCCAGCGCCTTGCCCTTGATCTCACCGCGCTGGCTGATGAAGGCGGTGTTGCAGGACTGGGCCAGGGCGGTCCGCAGGTTGATCGTCCCGATAGCGCCGCCCGGGTAGTCGTCGTAGTTCTTGAACTCCTTGCCGTCCACAGTCACGGTGTTCGGACAGCTCACCTCCGAGGTCGGGTCGAGCCCGGCCCGGAGCAACGCCAGGGCACTGACCACCTTGAAGGTGGAGCCAGGGGCTGCCCGGCCGACGGTGGCGATCGACTGGCCCTTGGTGGCGGCGTTGTTGGCCGCGGCGACCACGGATCCGGTCGAGGGCCGGATGGCGACCAGGGCGGCGGCCGGCTTCGGTCGGGCCAGAGTCCTCTCGGCCAGGGTCTGCAGCGGGATGCTGAGCGTGGTCTGAAGCGGCTTGCCGGCCACCGGCTTGGCCTCGAAGACCGTCACCGGCTTGACGACCGGAGCGGTCGAGGGCGATGCACTGGGGGACGGGCTGACGGAGCTGCCAGCAGGCTTGGCGCCGACGAGCTGCACCCGGACCCCGGGGGTGCCTCGCATCTGCTCGTCATAACGCTGCTGGAGGCCGGAGATGCCCACCTGGTCGCCGGCGACCACGTTGCCTTCGGACTTGTCGACGATCTCCTTGGTCGCTTCGCCGACGGAGCCGATGATCGGCCGGGCGAAGTCCCGGGTGGGCGGCAGCATCTGGTCAGCCTCGACCGGCAGCGCCCCGGGGATCGCGAACACCTCCCGGTTCCGGGGTCGGTCCGCGTCGGTGGTCCGGAAGACGATGGCCTCCACGAACGCCCGGGGCCCGGCCGCCGCGACCTTGGCGGCGTACGCCTTGGCGTCGATCCGCACCAGCCGGGCCAGGCGACGCACCGAGGCGTCAACGGCGGCGGGCTTGAGCTCGGACTTGTCCAGTCCGATCCGGACCACCGGCCGCGGCTGCACGATCGCCTCGCCGTCCTCGCCTCGCAGCTCGCCACGCTCAGGGTCGAGCCGGGCCTGGGTGAGTCGGTTGGTCCCGTCGAGTCGGGTCTGGACGAGGTTCGGCTGCCAGCTGGTCTTCCACCGTCCCTCGTCCTCGCTCAGGGACGCCTCGCTGGTGTAGGTCCACGCCTGCTCGATGCCGGGGAACGTCCAGGTGGTGTTCAGGTTGGCGGTTGCCGTGCTGTCCTGACGGGCCACCGAGGCCACCGTGACCTTTGGCTGGCGGGCCCCCATGCCGGCCACCAGGGGCTGGTAGAGCTGGTTGACCTCCGCGCCGGTCGCTCCGACGAACTCCACCGCCGACAGGTCCTTGTTGGTCAGACCGGTGGCGAGCTCGGCCGCCGCCCGGTCCGGGGAGTCGGCGGAGGGAGGGTCGGGCAGCGGGTTGCCGGTGGAGCAGGCGGCCAGCACGGCCAGCGAAGTCAGCAGAAGAGCGGAGCGGAGGCGGCGCACCGGCCCATCCTGCCACCGCCGACCCCTCCCAAGCGGTCGCGCACCGGGCAGGCGGTGACGGTACCGAGGCCGGTCGGCGGACATGGCCTAATGTCCCCGGTATGGGTATCTACTCCACCCGGCCCGGTCGGCTCGCCGGCCAGATCTTCTCCGATCTGTTCGTACTGGGGTGGAGCATCGGCTGCGGGCTGGCGGCCTTCGTCGTGCACGAGGTGGTCGGCGCGCTGGCCGTCCCCGCTCGGGAGACCGCCCGGACCGCGACCCGCCTGATGGACAACATGCGGGAGGCGGCCGAGCAGGCCGCCCGGGTGCCGGCGGTCGGCGAGGACCTGCGCCAGCCCTTCGACGCCGCGTCGGACAGCCTGGGCAACGTGGTCGCGTCGGCCAACAACCAGGTGGAGAGCATCGAGCGGATCGCCCTGGTCGCCGGCTGGCTGGTCTTCCTGCTCCCGGTCGCGCTGGTCGTCGCGTTGTGGCTGCCCCGCCGGGTGCGCTTCTACCGGCAGGCTCGGGCCTCCCAGGCCTTCCTCGACTCCAGTGCCGATCTCGACCTGTTTGCCCTCCGAGCTATGGCCTCCCAGCCGCTGTACGTGCTCGCCGGCGTCAGCGACGACCCGGTCCGAGCATGGCGCCAGGGGGACCGCCGGGTGATCGACGCTCTGGCCGCTATCGAGCTGCAGCGCAACGGCCTACGGTTTCCCAAGGACCGGGTGGAGGTGACGACGTGAGGCGGCACCAGGTCGAGCTGCCCCTGGGCAGCGGCATCGACCGTGGCATGACCGTGGTCAGCTATGGCCACTGGGGACGTCCGGTGGTGGTCTTCCCCAGCGAGGCCGGCCGGGCCTGGGACTTCGAGAACAACGGGATGGTCGGTGCCCTGGCCAACCTGCTGGACCAGGGTCGGGTCAAGCTCTACTGCGTCGACTCCCTGGACGCCGAGACCTGGTCGGACAAGTGGCTGCCGGTCGAGGAACGGGCCCTCCGCCACGAGGTCTACACCCGCTGGCTGACCACCCACCTCGTCCCGTACATCCACGCCGACACCGCCCCGGGCTCGGAGCTGATCACCGTCGGCTGCAGCCTCGGCGCCTACCACGCGGTGCACTTCGCGCTGCAGCGCGCCGACCTGGCCCCGCTGGCCATCGGGCTGTCCGGCAACTACGACGTGTCGACCTGGGGCTCCTGGGGCGACCGGGGCGACGCCACGTACTTCGCCAACCCCACCGACTACGTCCCCAACCTCGACGGGGACCACCTGGACTGGCTGCGGAGCCGGCTGTCGGTGCTGCTGGTCGTCGGGCAGGGGGCCTGGGAGACGCACCCGACGGGCTCGCTACCCTCCACGATCAAGATGGCGGGACTGCTGCAGGCCAAGCAGATCCGCTGCGAGCTGGACCTGTGGGGCTACGACGTCAGTCACGACTGGGAGTGGTGGCAGCGGCAGCTGGCCCACCACCTGCCGAGGTTCTGCTAGGACGACACGGCACTTAGGGGAGGACGGATGACGGAGCGACACTTGATCGGGCTGCTGCTCGGCGCGGAGGAGGACTGGCCGCAGGCCTTCGAGGCCATCACCCGCAAGCTGGGCGTGTTCCGGTACCGGGGAGCCGACCACGTCCTGGACACCGAACGCACCCGCATCGCGCCGTTCAACCTGCGGGACAGGGCGCGGCAAGAGGTGGTGATCGACCGGCTGGCGTACTGGTACTACCACCCGCGGGAGTGGCTGAAGAAGGTCGCGCTGATGGACGACGTGTACCTGTTGAACTCCCCGTTCACCTTCCAGTCGCTGGAGAAGCACTCCGCGTACTGCGCGATGATCCGGCTCGGCATGCACGTGCCGGAGACGGTGCTGGTGCCCTACAAGCACCCGGTCGACAATGTCCGCTGGGCCTACACGGCGAGCAACTACAACGACCCGTTCGACCTGGCCGCGATCGCCCGCGAGATGGGCTACCCGCTGTACATGAAGCCGTTCGACGGCGGAGGCTGGCGGGGGGTGTCCCGGGTCAAGGACGAGGCCGATCTGATGAAGTCCTACGACGACTCGGGCGGAATGCTGATGCATCTGCAGAAGTCGGTGGAGCCGTACGACGTGTTCGCCCGGGCCCTCACCATCGGCCCGGAGACGATGGTGATGCACTTCCGGCCCGACCTGCCGATGCACGACCGCTACGCGGTCAGCCACGACTTCCTGTCCCCGAGCGCTGGGCAGGAGGCGACGACGATCACCCAGACGGTGAACGCGTTCTTCCGCTGGGAGTTCAACTCCTGCGAGATGCTTATCCAGGGCGACACGGTGCTGCCGATCGACTATGCCAACGCATGTCCCGATGTCGCCGTCACGTCGCTGCACTACTACTTCCCGTGGGCGATGAAGGCGCTAGTCAAGTGGACCGCCTTCTGCGCGGCCAGCCGCCGGCGGGCAAAGCTGCACGTCGACTCCGAGCCCTGGTACGCCGTCGCCGACGATCCGGCGCTGGACTACGGAGCCAAGCTGGCGGCGTACCAGAAGCTGGCCGACACCCACTTCGAGAAGGAGCGCTACCTCGAGTTCTGCGGCGAGGCGCTCCCCGGGATCGACGAGCTGGTGCTGGAGTGGGTCGCCTCGGCCGACTTCGAGCGATTGCTCGACGAGACGATCCGCACCACCTACCCGGAGAACGAGCGGGACAAGTTCCGCGGCCACTTCCGCGGCCTGATCGACCTCTGGCTGACCGACGAGCGCAACCGCCTCGCCACCGTCGCCGCGTGAGTGCTAGGCGTTAGGCGGCGAGCGTCGGCAAGGTCGCAGGCGGTGCCGTCTGGACGATGGAGCGAGCACGACAACGCTTCTAGTCGTGCGAGCGACGGAGGAAGACGGCAGCTCTGGCCTGCGGACGGCGCGAGCCAGCTCAGACACGGAGGTCGGAGTACTCCGGGCGCTGGTCCAGGAAGCTCACCGTGTAGGGGCAGACCGGGTGCACCCGCCAGCCCTGGGTGCGGATATCCTCGAGCGCGACGGTCGTCACCTTGCCCGCGAGCCCGCGGCCGCGCCAGCGGATCCGGGTCCGGGTGTGGGTGATGTCGAGGACGTCACCGCGGCGCACGTAGTTGACCACCGTGATGAGCTCACCGTCGATCCGCCCCTCGTAGCGGGACAGGTCATCGTTGCGCTCGACGTCGATCACCTGCGGCAGTATTCCAGCGCTCAGCGGCTGGCCGGCCGGTGGGCGACCACGAAGACGCGGCGGAAGGGCAGCAGGGTCCCGTAGGGCCGCTGGGGGTAGGCGTCGACCAGTCGACGCTTGTACTCACCGACGAACTCCTCGCGGAGCCCGCTCGGCAGGGCCTGCAGCACCGGTCGCGCCCCGGTACCGGAGATCCAGCGGAACACCGGGTCGGGCCCGGTCAGCACGTGCAGGTAGGTGGTCTCCCAGGCGTTCACCACAGCGCCCAGCGTGGTGAGGTCGTCGAGGTAGGTTGCCACGTCGTACGCGTCCGGCCGCTCCCGGCCCGCCGTGTAGGACGAGAACCGCGGGTCGTCGGCCAGCTCGTGCAGCAGCTGGTGGCTCGGCTCGTCGAAGTTGCCGGGCACCTGGAACGCGAGCCAGCCGTCCGGCGCCAGGGCGTCCATCAGGTGGGGGAGCAGCTCCCGGTGCTCGGGCACCCACTGCAGCGTCGCGTTGCTCACGATCACGTCGACCGGCGCGTCCGGGCGCCAGGTGCGCAGGTCCTGCACCGCGAAGCTCAGGTGCGAGTGCGCGTACGGCTGGGCCCGCGCGATCATCTCCGACGACGAGTCGATCCCGAGCACGTCGGCCTGCGGCCAGCGGTCGGCCAGGCTCGCGGTCAGCTGACCGGGGCCGCAGCCGAGGTCGACCACCCGCTCGGGGGAGTCGGAGAGCACTTGGACCATGAGGTCGCCGAACGGGCGGGCGCGCTCGTCGGCGAACTCCAGATAGATTGCCGGATCCCACACAGTGGCTAAGTTTGCCCGGTGACTCTTCAGACCGCGGAGCGGATCACCATCGACACCGACGACGGCCCGATGCCGGCTCACCTGTGGCTCCCTCCGGAGGGAACCGGTC
>DATHBQ010000008.1:0-7313 GCA_035296105.1 Propionibacteriaceae bacterium
GGGGTGCAGATACATGCGGCTCCTATTGGCAGAGATAACCTCATGATCCGCTACCCGACGGCCCGGCTCTGAAACCCGGTCACTCCAGGACCGCGATCGCTTCCACCTCGACCAGCATGTCGGGCTCACCGAGCGCCGTCACGCCGACAAGCGTGATCGGCCGGACCGGGTTGATGCCGCGTCGGGCGGCTACGCGCATCGCTCCCTCGATCAGCTGCGGCATCAGCTCCGGACGCCAGTCCACGACGTAGCAGGTCAGCCGGGCGATGTCGTCGAAGGTCGCGCCGACCCCCGCCAGGGCGGTGACCAGGTTCTCGTAGACCTGCTCGACCTGGGCGGCGAGGTCGCCCGGTCCGACCGGCTGGCCCTGTGCGTCCCGGGCGACCTGGCCCGACAGGTAGACGGTTCGGCGGCCGGAGGCGACCGACAGGTGCGCGTACGCCTCGGGCGCAGCCAGCCCCGGCGGGTTGATCAGTTCGACGGCCATGAGAAGTTCCTCTCGACATTGTGGACTCTTGCTATAACAACGTTATATCACTGTTCTGATACGATGGTCAAGTGCCAGCGCGAATCGATCCAGGACTCCGCGGTCGACTGGTCGACGAGCTTCTCCGCCGGATCGGCGACGAGCCGGCCACCATCCGCAGCCTGGCGGCGGCGGTGGGCACCTCGACGATGACGATCTACACCCAGTTCGGCGGGATGCCGGGGCTCTGGTCGGCGGCCCGCGAAGAGGGGTTTCGCCGCCTGGCGGCGGCCCTGGCCGAGGTGGAGGATCGCGACGATCCCGGGGAGCAGGTGATGGCCCTGGCCTCGGCGTACGTGGCCAACGCCTTCGCCCACCCCGGCCTGTACCTGACCATGTTCGACGCCCGGCACGAGCTGCCCGACCCTCGGGTTGCCGATACCAGCTTCGACCGGCTGGTGGAGGCGGCGGAGCGCGCCCGCCAGGCCGGCCGGTTCCGTGCCGGGCTGGACAGCCGGAGCGCGGCGACCCGGATGTGGAGCGTGGCCCACGGACTGCTGATGCTGGCCCTGACTGGCGCGCTGCCGCCGACCGCCGTGACCGAGCACCTGCCCGAGATGAGCCACGCCCTGTTCGTCGGCTTCGGTGACGATCCGGAGGCGGCCCGGAGGTCCATCGCGGCGGGCTGGCAGCCGCCGGTCATCGCAGCGTGAACGATCCGGCCTCGTCTACCGGGCCGAACCGTTCACCTTGACGGCGTAGCTCAGCAGCACGTTGCTCGAGCCGGGGAAGGCGCGCGCCTCTCGCAGGTCCAGGTCGACCGCGGCGTCCAGGATCGGCGTGCCGGAACCGAAGGCGTTCGGGCTGACCATCAGGTGCAGCTCGTCGACCAGACCCTGGGCGAGGAGGCCGTTCCACATTGTCCGGCTGCCGAAAACCAGGATGTCGCTCCCTTCCTCGGCGCGCGCGGACTCCAGCCAGCCGCGTACGCCGGCCCGGGGGATCACGGTGGTCTGGTGCTGCCACGGGTTGTCGGCGGCGACGGCGTAGGTATCGCTGACGACGACCTTGGGCAGGGTGTTGTAGACCCGGCTGAGCTCCCGGTTGATCTCGTCCAGCGCCCGGTTGTCGGGGTCGACGGGAGCGTCGGCGATGCCGGGCCAGTAGCTGCTGAACCCCACGAAGGAGCGGGCGCCGAGCAGCACGGTCCCGGCCGCCTTGATCCGTTCCAGGTTGTAGGCGTCGAACGCCGAGTCCATGTTGAGCACCATCATGTTGCGGCCGGGGCCCTCGTAGTAGCCGTCGACAGACATGATGTTGCAGACGATCACGGAGCGCATGGTGCGGGTCCTTCCTCGAGGTGAATGTGCGTTCACCCGGGTAGAGACGGTCCCACCGCCAAACTCATCGGTCCGCGTCGACGACTTCCAACCGTGGCCACAGCTTCGGGTCGAGGAACGAGGCGACCCAGTCGATCCGGCCGGACCGGAAGCTCAGCACCTGCAGGGCACTCGGCCGGAACTCGCCGTCCTGCTCGGAGAAGCCCAGCACGGCCGGCTGACCGTTGACGTCGGCGACGCGGACCTGGCGCCAGCGCATCGCGAACACCCGCTGGGCGTAGAAGGTGGCCACCGCGTCCCGGCCCTCGAACCAGGCCGGCAGCGGCGGCATGGTGAACCGCACGTCGGTGGTCAGCAGCCGAACCATCCGCTCGACGTCGGCCGCCTGGAAGGCCGCGACGAACGCATCGACCACGCCGCGCTGCTCGGCGGGAAGACGTTCCGCCTGCTGGCTGGGACCGCCGGCCCGGGCCTCGGTGCTGGCCCGCGCCCGCTGCAGGGCGCTGGTGACCGAGGCCACCGAAGTGTCGAGCAGGTCGGCGGTTTCGGCGGCGGAGAAGTCGAGCACGTCGCGCAGGATGAGCACGGCGCGCTGGTTGGCGGGCAGGGACTGCAGCGCGGCGACGTACGCGAGCTCGATCGTCTCCCGGCGCTCGACGTCGGTGGCCGGATCGTCGGGTCCGCCGGGCCACGGGTCGAGGAACACCGGCTCGGTCACCGGCTGGCCCAGGTCGCCCTGCGGGTCTCGGGCGGGGGAGTGGTCGAAGGAGAGGATCCGGGGAGTACGGCGCTCGGCCATCCGCAGGCAGACCCGGGTGGCGATCCGGTAGAGCCAGGTACGGATCGAGCTCCGTCCCTCGAACGTGCCCAGGCCGCGCCACGCGGCCAGCAGCGCCTCCTGCACTGCCTCGTCGGCGTCGTCCAGCGAGCCGAGCATGCGGTAGCAGTGCCGGGTCAGCTCGCGTCGGTGGCCGGCGACCAGCTCGGCGAACGCGGTCTCGTCACCGGCCTGCGCAGCCGCCAGAGTCACGCTGCCCAGTCTTGCCCAAGGGCTGACGCATCATGGGCCAGTGCGCGGACGACGAGGTCTCCTGGTGGCGCTGCTGGCGGGCGGCGCCGCACTCGGGGTCATCGTCGCGGCCGTCGTGGTGCCGCGGCTCGCCGCGGACGAGCCGTCCCCGACCGTCACCGTGATGACCCGCAACGTCTACCTCGGCGCCAACATCAGCCGGCCGGTCCGGGCGGCGCGCGGCCAGTCGGGCCCCAACGCGCTGGCCGCCCTCGGCCGGGCCAACGACCGGGTCCGCGAGACCGTCGACTCGACCGACTTCCGCGTCCGGAGCCGGCTGCTGGCCGCGGAGATCGCCGCCACCCGGCCGGACCTGGTCGGCCTGCAGGAGGTCGCACTGTGGCGCGAGGGCCCGCTCGAGCCGACCTCGATCGGAGTGCCCAACGCCGTCGACGTGGACTACGACTTCCTGGAGCTGCTGCTCGGCGCGCTGGAGGGTCGCGACCTCGACTACGACGTGGTGCAGGTCAGCGAGGAAGTCGATGTGGAGGGCCCGGCCTTCCCCGACCCCCGACAGGAGACCGGCCGGACGGGGCGCGACGTACGGCTCACCCTGCGCGACGTGATCCTGGTCCGTGCGGACAGCGGCGTCGCCGTAAGCGGACGCGGTCGCGGGCAGTACGCGGCCCGGCTCACCGTCGACCTGGCCGGCGCCACCTTCGGCTACGTCCGCGGGTTCGCCTGGGCCGACGTCGGGGCCGGCGGCACCCGCTTCCGTTTCGTCACCACGCATTTGGAGTCGGAGAGCCCAGAGGTGGCTCAGGCCCAGGCGACCGAGCTGCTGGCCGGCCCGGCCGCCGCGACCGCGGAGCCGGTGGTCCTCGTCGGCGACCTCAACTCCGTGGCCGACCCGCCCGACCCGGCGTACGCGGTGCTGACTGATGGCGGCTTCGCCGACACGTGGCGCCCTGACGCCGGCCCGGGCCTCACGTTCGGCCTGACCGAGACCGTCAACGACCACCAGCCGAGCTTCGAGTGGCGGATCGACTACGTGCTGGCTCGGGGTCTCACCTCTCAGCAGCTGGAGCAGAGCCAGGGTGAGGTGACCGGTGACGAACCGGCCGACCGCGACCCGGCGACCGGGCTGTGGCCGTCGGACCACGCCGGCGTGGTGGTCAGGCTGGCGATCGGCTGATGCTCGACGCCCTCTCGCCGCAGCGCCGCCGCCTGGTCCTGGTGCTGATCGGTCTGGTCGGCCTGCTGGCCATCGCCTCGGCGGTGACACTGGTCGTCCGGCTGACCCGGCCGACCGCCCCGCCGGTGCCGCAGGACCAGCCCGGCCCGGTGCTGCTGGTGCCGGGCTACGGCGGCCGGGTCGAGTCCCTGGACCCGCTGGCCGCGGCCCTGCGGGCCATCGGCCGCGACGTACGGGTGGTGCCCCGGCTGGGCGACGGCACCGGCGACCTCAACGCCGAGGCCGAGCGCCTGTCCGAGGTCGCCGACCAGGTCCTGGCCGAGTCCGGGGCGCCGTCGGTCGACGCCATTGGCTACTCGGCCGGCGGGGTCGTGGTCCGGCTCTGGGTCCGCGACCACGGCGGGGACGGCCAGGCCCGCCGGGTGCTGACCCTCGGGTCGCCGCACCACGGCTCCAGCCAGGCCGCTCTCGGCCGCGAGCTGGCCGGTGGCTGCCCGACGGCCTGCGAGCAGCTGGTCCCGGACAGCGACCTGCTCCGTCGGCTCAACGCCGGCGACGAGACGCCCGACGGACCGCTCTGGGCGACGATCCGCTCCCGCAGCGACCAGGTCGTGACACCGGTCGACTCGGCGGCCCTCGACGGCGCCGTCAACATCCTGGTCCAGGATGTCTGCCCAGGGGTGACCGTCACTCACGGCGAGCTGCCGGGCACCCCGGTCACGCTAGCGGCGCTGGACGCCCTTCTCGGCGCCGATCCGCCGGAGGACGTCCCGGCTGCGGCCTGCTGACTCGTGCGCGCAGGGCGCATCAGTCCTTGATGTCCTTGGTGCTGAAGCTCGCCCACGCGGCGAGGCCGAAGACCAGAAGGTAGCCGAGCTGCACGATCAGCCCGCTGACCAGGTCGTCCCACAGGATGGGGTCACGGAAGAGGTCGACGAACGCCAGCCAGTGCCGGGTGGGCAGGAACGGGTGCAGTGACTGGGCCGCGTCCAGCCCGAGCAGCACCGTGGAGGCGATCAGCAGGCCGACGGTGCCCAGCGCCGCCCCGATCGAGGAGGTGGTCAGGGTGGACAGGAACAGCGCCACCGCGGCCACCCCGAGCATGCAGACGATCACGTACGCCAGGGCGATGGCGGTCCGGAATGTCAGCTCCTCCTGGGTCAGCGTCGACCCGCTCAGGCTGACCGTCCCCGTCGCCGGCGCCCGCCCGAGCAGGAGCCGGCCCTCTACGTAGGAGACGGCGCTGACCACCAGCACCGCCAGCACCACGAAGGCGACGACGGTGACCAGCTTGGCCAGCAGCAGGTGGGTCCGCCCGACCGGCCGGACCAGCAGATAGCGCAGCGTCCCGGTCTGGGTCTCGCCGGCGATGGCGTCGCCGCCCAGCACGGCCACGGCGATGGGCAGGAACAGCGGCAGCACCACGCCCAGCGCGGCCAGCGGGAAGAGCGTCCCGTCGTTGAGCACCGCGGACAGGAACGGCGGTCCCTCGCCGGGCCGCGGCGCCAGGTCGGTGATGGCCAGCAGGATCGCCACCAGGGTGGGCAGCGCGACCAGCATGGCGACGATCACCCAGGTCCGGGGCCGCCGGACCAGCTTGAGCAGCTCGACCCTGATCATGGGCGTGCCTCCGGCACGACGATCATGGGGCGTGCCTCGGCCACGACCATCACGGGGCGTGCCTCGGGCACGACGATCATGGGGCGTGCCTTGGGCACGACGATCATCGGGCGTGCGTCCGGCACGACGCGGATCATGACGCCGCTGCCTCCAGCACCACGTGCTCCAGGTCCCGTCGGTAGGGGCCGATCGCGGCGACGCGTACGCCGGCCGAGACCAGGTGGGCGTTCAGCGCCGCGGCGTCGTCGGCCCGGACCAGCAGGCGTTCGCCCTCCACCCTGACCACCGCCGAGCCGAGCAGCGAGGCCACGCCGAACGCGTCCGGCGTACGGATCTCAACCAGGCCGGTCGGCCGGAGCAGGTGGTCCAGCGGCTCCTGCAGCACCAGGCGGCCGCGGTCCAGCACGCCGACCCGGGTGCACATCTGCTCGATCTCGGCCAGCAGGTGGCTGGACAGGAAGACGGTGGTACCGGCCACGTTGAGGTCGAGCAGCAGCCGCCGGATCTCCTGGATGCCCTGCGGATCCAGCCCGTTGGTGGGCTCGTCCAGGATCAGCAGCGACGGGCGGCGGAGCAGCGCGGCGGCCAGGCCCAGCCGCTGCCGCATGCCGAGGGAGTACGCCCGGGTGGGCCGCCGGTCGCCCGGGTCCAACCCGACCTGCTCCAGCACCGCGGCGACCCGGTCCCGCCGGACACCGCGGCGCATCGGGTCCATGCCGGTGGCGTCCAGCAGCCGGAGGTTGGCCGGGCCGGACAGGTGCGGGTAGGCGCCCGGACCCTCGACCAGGGCGCCGATCCGGGGCAGCACCGTACGCCGGGCCTGGGGCATCGGCGCGCCCAGCACCTCCGCCTCTCCCGAGGTCGGCAGCACCAGGCCCAGCAGCATCCGCACCGTGGTCGTCTTGCCCGAGCCGTTGGCGCCCAGGAAGCCGTACACATCGCCCTCGGGCACCTCGAGGTCGATTCCGTCGACGGCCCGGAGCTCGCCGTAGCGCTTGGTCAGCGCCCGGGTCCGGATCGCCGCACTCATGGCTGCACCTCGCGCCCGCTCGAGACCCTCGGGTCCCGCCTTCCTCCACGCGCTCGCCACCTGTCACCGCTGGACACCGCCGTCGGCGGTGCCTCGCTTGGTCGTCCAGGCGGGAGCGGGTCGCTCGCTACGCGACGCTCGATGCTCACGTCGCCCCCAGCAGCTCGGTGGCCGCCTCCTGCAGGGTGTCGCCGGTCACCGTGCCGGTCAGCAGGAGCGCGCCCTGGCGATCGGTACGCGGGGTGAGCAGCACGCCGACCGGTCCCACCGGGGCGAGGGTGCCCACGGTCGTCTCCTGCGCCCCGCCGCTGTCCCGCAGCCGGGCCCGCAGCGGACCGGCGACCTGGCCGCGCAACGGGAGCACCATCAGGGTGGTCGGCCCGCGGCCGTAGACTCCGACGGCGCCGGGATCCTCGCCGCCGCGGGTGTCCAGCCCGGCCAGCGAGGTGGGCAGGTCGTAGGCCGAGAGCGCGTTCGCCGCGGCCGCCACGTCGACCGACTCCTCGAAGGCGATGTCCACGCCAGAGGCCGGGCGGAACAGGGTGACCTCCGGGTCCGGCTCGGTCAGGCTGACATCGCGGAAGGCCGAGGTCAGCACCGGACGGGCGTCGCCGGCGCCGGACAGCTCGACCTGCAGCGGCAGGCCGGACTCC
>DATHBQ010000009.1:0-2556 GCA_035296105.1 Propionibacteriaceae bacterium
GAGAAACTGCGACGCCAGTCGCCGGCCTGCCAAGCGGCGGCCGCATCGACGGCGAGAACCTCGAGCCCGGCGAACAGCTCGGTTGCCGACCCCTCCTCGGTTGGGCGCAACCCGCGAACGATCTCTTCGACGTTGATCGCCGTTGTCGCCAGGATGTCACCGGCGTCGATCAGCGCCACCACCCGGCCAACCGCCGGCCGGCCACGCAGATAGTCGATGAGGACTGTCGAGTCCAACACCCACAGCACGCCTCAGCCGGCCCTGCGGGAGTCTGCGTGTCGTTGCTGTTGGACCCAGGCTCCAGGATCCTCGTCCCAGCCGCGCCCTGGTCGGAGATGGAGCCGGCTGCCGCCTCCAGGTGGGACGGCGGTTGGCCTGGCGAATCGCCGTCTGAATCGCTGCCCGTACGAAGGCACTTCGACCGCCAGCCCCCGCGAGCCGGTCGACCTGAGCGACAAGCTCACCGTCCAGCTCAATGTGCATTCGCATGTGCGGAACTCAGCACCTAGACCGGATCGGAGGTCAGAGCCAGTCGACGTACGGGGACACCAGGGCGTAGCCGACGAAGGCCGCTACATCGAGCAGCAGGTGCGCCACCACCAGCGGCCCGACCCGCCGCCAGCGCAGGTAGATCAGGCCGAAGATCACGCCCATGATCAGGTTCCCGATGAAGCCGCCGAAGCCCTGGTAGAGGTGGTACGCCCCGCGTACGCCGGCGCTGACCAGCAGGATGGCCGGCCACCGCCAGCCCAGCTCGCCGAGCCGGACGAACAGGTAGCCGATCATCACCACCTCCTCCAGCAGCGAGTTCTGCAGCGCGGACAGCACCAGCACCGGGATGGTCCACCAGTTCTCGGCCAGGGCGGATGCCTGCACCGTGGTGTTCCAGCCCAGCTCGCGGGCGCCGAGGTACAGCCCGAGCCCGGGAACGCCGATGCCGAGGGCGACCAAGGTGCCGAAGCCCAGGTCGAAGCCCGGCCGCCGGAGGTCCAGGCCGATCGCCGCGCCCACCGGCCGGTGCTGCAGGCTGACCAGATAGAGCACGAGGAGCACCGGCACCAGCGCGAAGCCGATACCCACCAGCTGGTAGGTCAGGTCCAGCCACGGCCGGTCGGGCGTCGCCGAGGCGTTCAGCGTAGAGGTCTGCTGGGCCAGTGGCTCCGGCCGGGTGAGTCGCTCGACGATCCGCAGCACCGAGTAGACGGCCGACTGGCCGAGGGACAGGGCGAGGACGACCAGCACCTCCAGCCCCAGCCGCGGACGCCCCACGACCGACCCGGTCAGCCGCGTCTCGCCCGCCTGCGTCACGCGCCCATCCTGCCCTCTCCGCCAGGCGACTTCGCGCGAGTGCAGGCCGGGTCGCGCTAGGCGGGCGTAGCGCGAACCGCCCCGGAGTAGCGCGAAGTAGGAGGGGGCGGGCAGCCGCGGCCGTGAAAGCCGTAAGACCACCGCATCCGGACGACTTAGGCTGGAGCCCATGCGTGTAGGAGTATTCGGGGCCACCGGACAGGTCGGCGGGGTCATGCGGACCCTGCTGGCCGAGCGGCAGTTCCCGGTCAGCGACGTCCGGTTCTTCGCCTCGGCCCGGTCGGCCGGCCGCAGCCTGGACTGGCAGGGCAGCGCGATCCCGGTCGAGGACACCGAAACCGCCGACTTCTCCGGCCTCGACCTCGCCCTGTTCTCCAACGGCAAGGCAGCGTCCCTGGCCACCGCCCCCAAGGTCGCGGCCGCGGGAGCGATCGTGGTGGACAACTCCTCGGCCTGGCGGATGGACCCCGAGGTGCCGCTGGTCGTCTCCGAGGTCAACCCGGAGGACGCGCTCCGCCCGTCCAAGGGGATCATCGCCAACCCCAACTGCACGACGATGGCGGCGATGCCGGTGCTGGCCCCGCTGCACCGCGCCGCCTCGCTGGTCCGGCTCCAGGTCGCGACCTACCAGGCCGTGTCCGGCTCCGGCGGCGCCGGGGTCGACGAGCTCGACGGCCAGGTGCGGGCCGGGTACGACTCGGCCCGGGCCCTGGCCCACGACGGGTCCGCCGTCACCTTTCCGGCGCCGCAGAAGTACGCCAAGACCATCGCCTACAACGTGCTGCCGCTGGCCGGCTCGCTGGTGGAGGACGGCTCGGGCGAGACCGATGAGGAGCAGAAGCTGCGCAACGAGTCGCGCAAGATCCTGCATCTCCCCGATCTGCGGGTGTCCGGGACCTGCGTCCGCGTTCCGGTGTTCACCGGTCACTCCCTGGCGGTGCACGCCGAGTTCGATCAAGCCCTGAGCCCCGAGCAGGCCACCGAGATCCTGAGCAGCGCCCCCGGCGTGGCCCTGATGGACGTGCCGACCCCGCTGGACGCGGCCGGCCGCGACCCCAGCTACGTCGGCCGGATCCGCGCCGACCAGGCCGCGCCGGCCGGCAAGGGCCTGGTGTTCTTCGTCAGCAACGACAACCTGCGCAAGGGTGCCGCCCTGAACGCGGTACAGATAGCCGAGCTGGTCGCCGAGCAGAACCTCCAAGGGGGGACGACCCCCCTTGGACCCCCCGCAGCGGGCCGAGAACACAC
>DATHBQ010000010.1:0-15303 GCA_035296105.1 Propionibacteriaceae bacterium
ATCGGCGTCGGCGGCGAGCACACCGTCGTTTCCACCTATCCGCCGCCCTGACGACCCTGTTCATCGGCGTCATCACGGACCGTTCACGGGCGGTCTGGCCGAGCGTGATCCGCTGACTCCCCCGGCGGCCCCGAAGCCTGCTCACCAGACACCTACGAACTCACATTGACCGACCGTTCCCGTGATAGGGCTCAAGCCATGAGCCGACCATGTCGAGCGGCACTGCGAGAGAGAACAAGCCGTATCCGGCCAAACCGAGCACGGCAGGATGGGCGGCATGGTGGTTTTGCGGGCCAGCTTGAATGATCTGACCGAATTGGCTACAGAAACTGCCACCGGGCCGCAGCAAATCGCTGCGATTCTCCGCCTGGAGGCGGCATCCTCGGGCAGCATGGTGCGGCAGGCGTTGGGGCAGCGATTGGGCGGCGTGCCCCGACTGCGGCAGCGGCTCATGCCGACAGCTGTTGGGCTGGGGCGCCCGATCTGGGTCGACGACGTCGACTTTGACTTCGGTCGACATGTTCAGGAGGAGGTGTGCACCGACCCCAGTAGTGAGGCGACGGCACTGCAGGTGGCCGCGGCGGCAGCTGTCGACCCCTTACCGCGAGATCGGCCCCTCTGGCGGCTCACTTTGATCCTTGACAGTGCGCGCGCCTGTCACTCGTTGATCCTCGTGGTTCACCACGTTCTAGCCAACGGATCGGGGGGCTCGCGGCACTCGCCGAGTTGGTCGATCACCCCACGGCCGAGCCGCCCTCCTCGTTCCGGACGGCAGCTCGGTTCCCGACGCCAGGTCCGTCTCGATCTGAGTTGCTGCGGGACGTCATGGCGAGCCGCCTCCACACTCTTCGTTCCCTTCCTGCGGCTGCCAGGCAACTGCGAATGGCCATGTCGGAACTGCGGGGCGGCTAAGCGCAGCACCGCGGTCGCCGGCGCAGGCCACCCCGCTGCAGCCTCAACCGACCCATCAGCCGACGCCGCCAGCTGGCCACTGCCCGGGTGAACCTCAGCGACACGGCAGCGATCGCTCACCGTCACAACGCGACAGTCAACGACGTACTGCTCGCCGCTGTGGCGGGAGCCCTAGCAGCCACTCTCCGGGGTCGAGGGGAGTCTTTGGACCGCTTCGTCATCTCTGTGCCGGTGTCCACCCGCCGAACGGCAACGACGGCACAGTTAGGGAACCAAGTGGGCGTCATACCGGTAACCGTCCTGGCGATCAGCGACCCGATCCAGCGACTGCAGGAGATCGCCGGGATCACTAGATCTGGCGGCCACCGTCAAGGGCGTGGGTCCTCCGCCGCCGTCCTAGGCGGCGCGTTCCGACTCCTCGCCCGAGTCGGAGTCTTCGGATGGTTCATCAACCACCAGCGGCTGGTCAACACCTTCCTCACGAACATGCGCGGGCCCCAGCAACCGCTCTACTTCCTCGGCAGCAAGATCACCGACATCATCGCAATCAGCCCCCATCGCCGGCAACGTCACCGTTGCCTTCGCGGCCCTCTCCTATGCCGGCAGACTTACCGTCACAATCATCGCTGATCTCGAAACCTGCCCTGATCTGGGACCTCTTGCCGCCGTCCTACAACAGCAACTGGACCACCTCACCGCGGGCATCCTCTGACCGCAACGCCGACGCTTGACTCCCTTTCAGCTGCTCGACACCGGGGCAGTGCTGGTCGGCACGATCAGCGGCAAGTAGGGGCTCTGCCGGGCGGCGGCAAACCTAAGAGGCTGAGCAGCCAATCGCGCAATAAAAGTGGTTCCTTTCGGAAGGTTCGAGGACTGGAGAAGGTCACCCGAACGCGGCAGGTACAGGATCTCCGCGAGCTAGCGCTGATGCTCAAGCGCGACTTAACCGGCTCGCTATAGACATTGCCCGCCGGTTCTGTGCCTAGGCGACAGTCACCCGCTTTCCTCGGCTCGAGTTGCAGAGATTTTCCTTGACTAGGTGGGATATCGCTCGATGTGCTGTGCTGGGAGCCACGCCGTACCGGGCTCCAAGCTCCTTTGCCGTAGGAACCATGTCCCCTCGGCGAAGTACCCCGCTCTCGATCGCTCCGCGAAGAGCGTTCGCAATCTTCAGATATCGCAAGTCGGCCGCCACGTCGACCTGTGACGCTGCAGATCTGGTTCCGGAAGGCTTCTCGTCGACGCCTCGAGGTCGTGCCGGCATCCTCCCACTGACCGTACGTGCAGCCCGCTGATCAGCCTCCGAAGTCCAGGCGGCGTAGACCCTAAGGGTGGTCGCTCCCCCGCCGCCGTGGCCGAGCCTGCCGGCCACAGTCCTCACGTCGACGCCTCCACTGATCAGCTCGGCTGCGGTGTAGTGCCGCAGATTTTTTAGCGTCGTGTTGATGCCGAGGCGTCTCGCCATCCGACGGTATCGCTGGGTGGCCGTGTCCGGGTTGTACGGAAGCTGGCTGTCCGGCGCTGCTGAGAACACGAAGGCGTCCGAACTCAAGGTTTCACCGAGCGCAGCGGCGCGCTCGCGGGCCCGCGCGTGGTGCTCCGCAAGTATGGCGGCGGTTTCAGGGTCAAGGACGACGCGTCGTTGCTGATGGGTCTTGGTGTCCTTCTCCCGGAGCTGACTGTCATCACCGATGAACACTGTGCGGCGAATCGTTAGCACCGCGTGGTCTAGGTCTACATGCGACCATCGCAGTCCGCAGATCTCACCGCGTCGCATCCCAGTGGTCATCTGCACCCAAACGAACGCACCCCAGTCCGGGTCCTGCGAGAAGGCACGTTCGACCAACCGAGCGGCCTCCTCGGGGCTCGGCGGCTTAGGGTCCGGGTGCGGCAGCGGCGGCTTGTCGGCCTGCTGCGCTGGGTTCGACGCGACCCACTTCCAGACCACGGCCCGGTCAAGACCGCCACTGACGATCCAGTGCACCTGGCGCACGGTCGAGTCCGACAATCCACGGCAGACGTGCCGCTTGCACGCCCGGGCGCAGGCCCGGCAGCTAGCCGGATTCGGCGGCGTGCACGGCGCCCCTCGATGCTCATCGCACCGGTGCTCACGGGTGGTGCGGTGCTGAACATGGGGGCGACGGTTGCAGTGGTCGCGACAGCGGCGGAGCTCAGCGTAGAACGAATCCAGGGTCTCCACGTCAAGCCGCGTCAGCGGCACCGATCCGAGCAACGGTCGGATGTGCTTACCGATCTTGGACTCATAGCCGCGCTTCGTTGACGGGTCCACGTCCAGAACTTCCAGCCACCGATCGAGGAGCTGACCGACCGTCGCGCGCGTACGGGGGTTTCGCTGCTCGTCGACCTGGCTTAGCAGCCGAGTGCGCACCTTCTCCGCTTGGACACCCGCATGTGGCCCCGGCGGCACCACCTCGATGAGATCCAGCCGCTGCTTCGAGATCGGGTCCCGCCCGACATGGACGCGAACGCGGAGCGCGCCCGATGGCAACTCGTCGATGGCGCCGCGCTGCCGCCTTCGCCGCCGGGTCGCGCCTCTTGCCACACGTGCACCGTAACACTTCGTGTCATGAGTGGTGTCACGCCGCGATTCCAATGATCTTGAATCACGAAGAAAAATCGTGCTGACTAGGTCAGATACTGGCGCCCCCAGCAGGATTCGAACCTGCGACACAGGGTTTAGGAAACCCTTGCTCTATCCCCTGAGCTATGGGGGCCGGGATCTCAGGCTAGTCGGTCCGGCGTGGCAGGGTGAGCCGCGTGGGTGACGACGAGCGGAGCGCTGTGGAGGCGGTCCACGCAGCGCTTGCCGACGGTGATCAAGCGGAGCTGCGGCTGTTGCTGCACCCCTATCTGCACTGGACCGGCGTAGACGGCGTCACCATCCGGGGCCGGACCAAGGTGCTCGCGCTGCTCGATGACCAGAGGACGCCACCCGCGCCAGCGGCGGTGGAGCTGCGGAACGGGCAGATCTACCGGTGGCAGTGAAGGTGAAGCCGATCGACCTGATCGTCGTGTGGGTGGGCGGCACGGTCGGGACGGCCGTCCGGGTCGCCACAACGCCACCGTACGCGGCAACGGACTTCCCGGTGGCCACGTTCGTGATCAACATCATCGGTGCGGGTCTGCTGGGGCTGCTCGTCCCGGTCTTGGCCCGCCGACCGCAAGGTGTAGGCGAGCGCCGGCTCAGCCTGCTGGTCGGCACCGGGTTCCTCGGCGGGTTCACCACCTACAGCGCGCTGGCCGTCGACACCGTCCAGCTCCTGCGCGCTGGGGCGACAACCCCGGCGATCGCGTACGCGCTCGGCACGCTGGTGCTCGGCGCAACCGCGACCTGGTTGGGCATCGTGGCCGGCCGAGCGCAAGGAGGCCGCGGATGATCTTCGTCCTGACCGCCCTCGCCGGCGGTCTCGGCGCGGCTGCCCGCTTCGCCCTGGACACCGCCCTCACCCGTCGGCGGGGCGAGAGCTGGGCCCGGCTGATGGTGATCAACGTCAGCGGCTCGGCAGTGCTCGGCCTCCTGGCCGGCCTGGCGGCCCATCGGGTCGTCGCGCCGGACGTCCTGGTGGTTCTCGGCGCCGGATTCCTTGGCGGCTACACCACCTTCAGCGCGGCCAGCCTGGCCACCGTCCGGCTGACCGAGCAAGGACGCTGGCTCGCCGCCGTGGGCTCCAGCGTCGGCATGGTGCTCAGCACCGCCGCGGCCGCCGCCATCGGCGTCCTTGTCGGCCGATCCCTCTAGCGTGGCCTCCATGGTCCGACCGATCCTGCTCAACGTCGACACCGGCACCGACGATGTCGTGTTCATGGGCGGCTCGGCGAGCATCGGCAACATCACCGCCGTGGCCGAGTTCGATGTCCGGCACGACCTCGAGGCCGCGACCTGCGTGACCGAGTCACCGGTCCCCACGGCGATGTACGGACTCGATGTGTTCACCCGACTGGCCGTGGACCAGGCCACCGCTGACCGGCTCAGTGCCTCAGAAGACTCCGGCACCCGGGCGGCGGGCGAGCTTCTCTGTCGTCGGGGCGCCCGCTCGGATCGTCCGGGCGACGCCTACGTCGGGCTCATCGGGGACGCGGGGGCCCTGCTCTATCTGACCGACCCGGATCCGTTCCGAACCGGCACATTTCCGGTCCGGGTCAACCTGTCGGGCATCGGCCGGGGTCAGACGATCGTCGACCAGCGGCCGTACGCGCCAGACGCCGGCGCCTGGGCGAGCGGCCCGTGGCCGCGGGTCGAGGTTGTGCTCGATGCCGACCTCGAGGCCGCCGCGGCCCGGTTCGCTCAGATCGTCAGTGGTGCTGGTGCTCGGCCTGGAGCTTAGCCACCTGCTTGTGCACCTCGACCATGTCGAGGCCCTTCACCGCGTCGATGACCTGCTTGAGGGCCGGACCCGGCAGCGCACCGGCCTGGTTGAAGACCAGCACGCCCTCCCGGAAGGCCATCAGCGTCGGGATGCCCTCGATGCCCAGCTGGCCGGAGAGCTCCTGGTTCGCGTCGGTGTCCAGCTTCGCGAAGGTGACGTCGGAGTACTCCTCCGATGCCTTCTCATAGATCGGGGCGAACCTTTTGCACGGACCGCACCAGTCCGCCCAGAAGTCGACCAGCACGATGTCGTTGTCGGTGATCGTGCTTTCGAAATCGTCGGCGTTGATGTTCTTGGTCGCCATCGGTCATGCCTCTCGTGTCCACGAATCTGTCACTCGCCTCAACCGCACGGCCGTCACCACTATTCCCCTCACTTGATGGCCACGATCCGTCGCATCGGGATCGCCACCTCGACGACCTCCTGCCGGTCGAGCCGGTCGGCCAGATAGTCGACCGCCCGCTCGACCCGCACCATCCGGGTACTCGGCAGATACAGCGCGGCCATCATCAGCTCGGCGTCGGCCCGACTTCGGATGTCGAAGACGTAGCGCTCCCGGGCGTCCTCCATGGCCCGCATCCCCACGCCGGCCAGCACCCGGGCGAAGCCGGTCAGCTCGACCGGACCCGGGAACTGGGGCTTGGTCCGGAGCCGGGCGTTGATGCTGGTCAGGGTGCGTAGATCGCGCGGCGCCAGCGGCCGCAGCGCCGGGGCGATCCCGGCCAGGACGCCGCCCGGACGGAGCACCCTGGCCACCTCGGCGAGCACCTGGCTCATCGGCTGGACCACCACCAGCCCTAGTGAGCTGGTCACCACGTCCACCGAGCTGTCCTGGAACGGCAGCCGCCGTGCGTCGGCCTGCACCCAGGGCCCCGGGTCCTGCTCAGCGGCCAGCGCCAGCTCGTACTCCGAGCGGTCCAGACCGACGACCATGCGCCCGGGCCGGGCCAGCTCACGCGACATCGGCCCCGACCCGCAGGCCAGGTCCAGCACTAGGCGGGCGGTGGCCGAGACCGCCCGGGCCAGCCAGCGGTACGGCGAGTGGTCACCGGCCAGGGCCCGGGACAGCACCGCCTCCATCACCCCGGCGCGGTCCCGGTGGAACCGGGCCAGATAGGCCGCCCAGTCCACCTCCCGGTCGCTCACGCCGACACTCCATCGGGGATGTCGAGGGCCCGTGCCACGTCCTCGCCGATGTCACGCAACAGCCGGCCCGGTCCGACCGGGCGCCCCGCGACGGCCGAGACCAGCGCCGAGAGTCCGGGCAGGGCCTCGCCCATCGGCGTACGCGCCTCCACCCCGGGCGCCAGCACCGGGTTGCTGCCGTCCGACCACGGCGCGGACACCTTCTCCCAGGTCAGCAGCCACGCCTCGGAGATCTCGGCCACCGACGGCACACCGAAGAAGTGCCCGACCGGGGCGTGGTGCCGCAGCGCCACGATCGGGGACTCGACGTAGAGCAGAGCCAGCCGAACCCGGGCGTCCAGGTCGCGCCGCCGCGCGCGCCCGAGGCCGGTGATGAAACCACACGGGTTGGGGCAGGAGTCGCCGACGTCGGGCCGCTCGCCGCGACCGACCACGTCGAGGTTGAGTGCGCACACCCCGAGCGCCTCCCCGAGCCGGGAGTGGAACCGGTCCAGATAGGTGGTGTAGCCGGCGACGTCGCCTGAGCACGCGTGCAGCGCCCGGCGCGCGGTGCTGCGCAGCGCCGACGAGTGCCGGCACACCGGATCCTCGCTCGCCCACCGGCTGTCGCCGACGAAGTCGGGCAGCCGCAGTGGGTCACCGCCGTGCCCGAGCGTGGACTCCCAGGCCAGGTGGACCAGGTACTCCCCGATCAGATGGGCGGTGACCACGATCTGCAGCGGCTCGCGCCGCAACGCCCGGACCTG
The DNA here is from genome assembly GCA_035296105.1 of Propionibacteriaceae bacterium. GTDB lineage: Bacteria > Actinomycetota > Actinomycetes > Propionibacteriales > Propionibacteriaceae > Microlunatus. The sequence goes on from DATHBQ010000010.1 coordinate 7,193, forward strand.
GAGCACCTCGAGCATCAGCTCGTAGAGCGGCACCAGCGAGCCGAGGGCGCCGCGGATCGGGTCCCGCGGCAGGGCCGGGAAAGAGGAGTCGGCCAGCCGGCCGGCCCAGGCTGCGCTGCTGCGCCGCGAGATCGCGGTGAAGTCCTCGGCGTCCAGGTCCAGCACCCGGCGCGCCACCTCGGCCAGCTCGCGGGCGCGGCCCAGGTCGGCGGGCGGAATCGGTGGGGAGCTCGTCGGAGCGCGTCCCTCGACAGGCTCAGGGCGCATCTCGTCGAGCAGAGCGACCACCGCGTCGTACCAGTGCCCACGCAGCAGTGTGCCGACGGTCGCGGACGTCGCCGGGCCGGCGGTCGCCATGGCCGGAGGTGTCAGACGCGGGAGACGAAGAGGTGGGTGGAGGCCAGCCGGTCGATCTCGCAGCTCGGCGACCCCTCCGCGGTCAGCCGTACGCCGAGCCCGCCCACCTCGGCACTCACCTCGGCACCGGGACGGATCCCGGCCTCGCGCAGGGTCCCCATCATGGCCACGTCCTTCTGGATCTCCTCGCTCATCCGCTCGATCACCACCTGGATCGGCGCGCTCTGCCGGCGGACGACCTCCTGCAGCTGCTCGTTCCCGTCCCGGAACGGCTCGGCCGCGCCGGTCACCCCCAGCTCCTCCAGGCCCGGGATCGGGTTGCCGTAGGGAGACTCGGTCGGGGTGTGCAGCAGGTCGACCAGCCGGCGCTCGACGTCCTCGGAGATCACGTGCTCCCAGCGGCAGGCCTCGTCGTGCACCTTCTCCCAGTCCAGCCCGATCACGTCGATCAGCAGCCGCTCGGCCAGTCGGTGCTTGCGCATCACCCGCACTGCCCGGGAGCGACCCTCGGGAGTGAGCTCGAGGTGCCGGTCCCCCAGCACGTGTACCAGGTTGTCCCGCTCCATCCGGGCGACGGTCTGCGACACGGTCGGACCACTCTGATGCAGCCGCTCGGCGATCCGGGCCCGAAGCGGGACAATGCCCTCCTCCTCGAGCTCGTAGATCGTCCTCAGGTACATCTCCGTGGTGTCGATCAGGTCGCTCACGGATCCTCCTCGCTGACGCTCGTCGCCACCTTCGTGTCGCTGCTGTGCTGGATGGTGAGCTCGCAAGCTCGCTCACGGGGCAAGATTAGACGATGGCCGCTTCTTCGAACCCGGCGTTGTGGTGGGTCCGGCGAGACCTCCGGCTGGCCGACAATCCCGCCCTGCAGGCGGCGATCGACGAGGGTGAGGCCGTCCTGCCGCTGTTCGTGCTCGACCCGGTGCTGCTCGGATCCGCCGGTCGGGCCCGCCGCGGCTGGCTGTTCGCCGCCCTGCACGCGCTGGACGCCGACCTGCAGGAAGCCGGCGGACCGGGGCTCAGCGTCGTCCAGGGTCGGCCGGCCGCCGCGGTCACCCGGGCGGCCCGGGCCTGTGGCGCCCGGACCGTGCACATCAGCGCCGACTTCGCCCCATACGGCCGTCGCCGCGACGAGCGGGTGGCGGCGGCGCTGGCCGAGCACGGGATCGGGCTCCGGGCCACCGGCTCCCCGTACGCGGTGGCGCCCGGCACGCTGACCAACGGCGGCACCACGCCCTTCCAGGTGTTCAGCCCGTTCCACCGGTCCTGGCTGGAGCACGGGGTGCACGAGCCGGCGCCCGCCGTCGCCGCTGACGCGGTCAATTGGCTGAAGGCCGACGACCGGGTGCCGTTGGAGGAGCCGGACCTGGACCTGGCCGAGCGAGCGGGCGAGCAACCGGCTCGCCGGTCCTGGCAGACCTGGTTGGACAAGGACCCGGAGGGGGTCAAGGACTACGACCGGCTGCACAACTTCCCCGGCCGGGACGCCACCTCCCACCTGTCGATCGCCCTGCGCTGGGGCCACCTGCACCCGCGTACGGTGCTCGCCGACCTGGCGACCCGCCGGAGCAAGGGCAGCCTGGCCCTGGCCCGGCAGATCGCCTGGCGGGACTTCTACGCCGACACGTTGTTCCACCGGCCGGACGCGGTGACCCAACCGATCAAGCCGGAGTTCCGGCGGATGCCCTCCGACGAGCCGGAGCCGGGCAGCATCGCGGCGGAGCGACTGGCGGCCTGGCAGCAGGGACGGACCGGCTACCCGCTGGTCGACGCCGGCATGCGCCAGCTGCAGGTCGAGAGCTGGATGCACAACCGGGTGCGGATGGTCGTCGCGTCGTTCCTGATCAAGGACCTGCACATCAGCTGGGAGCACGGCGCGGCCTACTTCATGCTCCACCTCCGCGACGGGGACATCGCCCAGAACCACCTGAACTGGCAGTGGGTGGCGGGCTGCGGGACCGACCCGGCGCCCTACTTCCGCATCTTCAACCCGGTCAAGCAGTCCGCGACGTTCGACGCCGACGGGAGCTACATCCGCCGCTACGTGCCCGAGCTCGCCGACGTACCGGAGGAGTTCCTGCACGAGCCGTGGCGGGCCCCGGGCGGGGTGCCGGTGGGATATCCGGAGCCCATCGTGGACCACGGGGCGGAGCGCAAGCGGGCGCTGGACCGGTACGCCGTGGTCACGGGATGACACGAGCCGAGCGGCTCGGCCCTGCTGGAACAGCTGTCGCCGACGGCCGCTCGGATGTCGACGAGGCCGCGGAGCGGCACCGAGTGTCTCGCCCGCGACAGTCCGCGGCTCGACGTCGAGGTCCTGCTGGCGTGACGAAAAACACCGTTGACCGAAGGCCACTCCCCGCCTATTTTTGACCTACACGGGAAGGAGGTGGTCCGAAGAATGAATGACTTTGGGACATGTGAGGTGGTGGCTAGCTAGCCGCCGACCGCTGGTCGCCTGCGGCCGGCTAATCCAAAGCCAACACCCGAACCCGCGAGTGCCGGAGTTGTCCTACCGGCCGACGCCCTTGAGCCTGCTCAGCGTCGTACGCTCGCGGGTTTGTCCTTTTCTGGAGTACTCCCCATGACCGCTGACCGGGTGGTCCGGGTGTCGCCGGAGCGACTTCCCGGCTGGGTCGAGCGGTTCGCTGGCCGGCACGGCGACGTGGTGGTCGAGCCGGGTCCCGCAACCGTCATCCTGACCGCGGCCGATGAATCGGTCGCCGCGGTGACCGTGCCCTTCCCTCCGCTGGCCGACTCCCCCGATCCGCTGACCGTCCTGTTCGACCACTGCCGCCGGGACCGTCTCGTCGGTGCGCTGCTGGTCCGCCGGGGCGGGTACGCGGTTGGCCTCTTCGCTGGCCGACACCTGCGATCGTCGAAGGTGGGCCACAGCTACGTCCAGGGCCGGACCAAGGCGGGCGGCTGGTCGCAGCAGCGGTTCGCCCGTCGGCGGGCGGGTCAGGCCGATCGCGCGTACGCGGCCGCGGCGGATTCGGCGTACGCGGTGCTGGCCCCGGTCGCCGAAGATCTCGACGCGCTGGTGGGCGGCGGTGACCGCAGCGGCGTCGAGGCGGTGCTCGATGATCCGCGGCTCGCGCCGTTGCGAGCCCGGCTGACCGGTCGGGTGCTCCCGACACCCGACCCGCGGCTGGACGTGCTGCGCCGGTTCGGCGAGACGCTGCGTGAGGTGGAGATCCGGATAGCCGACTCCCCGGTCCTCGAGTCGTCGGCCTAGGGTGGCGGGCAGGTGAGCGGAGAGGGTGACGGCGGATGACCGGGAACAGCAGGCGCCGAGCGCTCGGCCGCGCGGCGGTGGTCGGGAGTGCGGCGGGACTCGTCGGCGTCGCCGTGATGACCGCGGGTGAGAAGGTCGAGCAGGCACTGACCGGGCGTCCCCACTCCTTCGTCCCGGCCCGGGCCCTGCTGACCCTGCTCGGACGCCATCCCGACGAGGCTGATCGGCCGCCTGGGTGGAACCATGCGATGCACTGGAGCACCGGCGCTCTGCTGGGCGCCCTCCGCGGAGTCTGGTCGGCGATCGGGCTCCGCGGCCCGCTGGCCAGCACCTGGCACACGGCTGTGCGCCTGGCCTTCGACCAGACGGTCGAGAACGTGACCGGAGTGGGCGCGCCGCCGCCGACGTGGCCCCGGCAGGAGAAGCTGGTCGACGTCCTGCACAAGACGGTGTATTCGGTGGTCACCGGTGCGGTGGCCGACCGCTGGATACCGGCCACGCTGGAGTCCCGGCGCGGAACCACCAGCCACTGATGGCGACTACGACGTCCGCCGACCTGGACCAGAACGCAGCCGGCCTCATGCCGGCGGCGTTCTTCGGCCACGGTAACCCGATGAACGCCCTGTCCGACAACCGCTACACCGCGGCCTGGAAGGCCTTCGGGGCGGCGGTGCCGCGCCCCCGGGCGATCCTCGTGGTCAGCGCCCACTGGTACATCAACGCCACCGCGGTGACCGCGATGCCCCGACCGCGGACCATCCACGACTTCTTCGGCTTCCCCCCGGAGCTGTTCGAGGTGCAGTATCCAGCGCCCGGACTGCCCCAGCTCGCCGACGAGATCAGCGACATCGTGCATCCGACCTGGGTGGGCGCCGACATCGACAGCTGGGGCATCGACCACGGGACCTGGTCGGTCCTCGTCCACGCCTTCCCCGATGCCTCCATCCCGGTGGTCCAGCTCAGCATCAACGCCGACAAGCCGCTGGACTACCACCTCGAGCTGGGCGCCAAGCTGGCCCCGCTCCGCGAACGCGGCGTCCTGGTCGTCACCAGCGGCAACGTCGTTCACAACCTGAAGGGCATGAGCTGGAGCCTCGCCGACGAGGGGTACGGCTGGGCGGAGCGCTTCGACCGGGCGGCCAAGGATCTGATGCTCACCGACCCGACCGAGTTCGCCACTCTGGACGCCCACCGCGACTACCGGGACGCCGTGCCCACGCCCGACCACTTCATCCCGGCGCTCTACCTGGCCGGCCTGGCCGGCGCGGCCGACGGGGAGCAGCGGGACACCGACGTGCTGGTCGACGGCTACGCCTACGGTTCGCTGTCGATGACCGCCTACACCCTCGGCCTGCCGTGTCCGGAGAGCACCGGCACCGGCGGCGCGCCGCAGCCGCCGGAGAGCGTGCCGCCCGACGGCTCCAACATCTAGCGGCCCCCCCCGGGCCGCCGGCCGGGTCACTCGATCGGGAACGAGTGATGCTCGTGGGTGACCGTCCAGCGGCCGGCGATCTTGCGGACCCCGACGGTCAGTCGCAGTCGCCGTTCCGGGTTATCGGCGAACCTCCTCTGCCGTGCCGCAGCGCAGCAGCGCGAAGGCGAACGCCACGTCGCTGCCGACCCGTCACCTCCAGCGACTCGATGCTGAACGAGGCTCCGCTGGCCTCCCAGGTGAAGAACGGCCCCCAGGTCTCGGTGTAGGCGGCCAGACCGCGGACCCCCTGGTCCGGCGGGCTCTGGCCATACCGACCGCTCGGGAGGCCGAACTCATCCCTCCCGGTCGGCCACCGCAGGCAGGATCGGGCTCAGCGCCTTGACGGTGGTGATCGTGTCGGCCTCGGCAGCGGTCTTGTCCGGCCGATAGCGCAGCACGCGGGCGAACCGCAGCGCCACCCCGCCCGGGTAGCGGGTGGAGATCTGCAACCCGTCGCAGGCGATCTCCACCACCGTGCTCGGCTCCAGGTAGACGGTGTAGCGGTCGCGCCGGGTCTCCAGTTCCAGGAACCGCTCGGTCTGCCAGGTCAGCAGCTCGTCGGTCAGCCCCTTGAACGTCTTGCCCAGCATCACCAGCTCGCCGGTGTCCGGATCGGGCGCCGCCAGATGCAGGTTGGAGAGCCAGCCCTGCCGCCGACCGTGTCCCCACTCCGCCGCGGTGACCACCAGGTCGAAGGTGTGCCGGGGCTTGATCTTGACCCATGCCGCGTCCCGGCGGCCGGCCACGTACGGGGCGGACAGGTTCTTGATCACCACACCCTCGTAGCCGTCGGCCACCGCCTCCGCGAACCGGGCGGCGACCTCCTCCTCGGTGGCGCAGACCTGCCGGGGCACGGTGAGGGCTTCGGGCAGCACCTCCGCCATCATCGTCAACCGATCCCGCAGAGGCGTGTCGAGCAGGTCCCGACCGTCGGCGTGCAGCAGGTCGAAGAAGAACACCTGCAGTGGGTTGTCCGGAGCCGGTCCGGCCGGGTCGAGCTCGCTCATCGCCCGCGAGGCGACCACCTGGAACACCTCGGGTCGTCCGTCGGCGGCCATGGCCAGCACCTCGCCGTCGAGCACCAGCCGGTTCTGCGGCAGGCCGCGGACCGCCTCGGCCACCCCGGGCAGCCGGTTGGTGATGTCGTCCAGGCTGCGGGTGAAGATGCGCACCCCGTCGCCGTCGCGGTGCACCTGCACCCGGACGCCGTCCAGCTTGTGGTCGACCAGCACCGGCAGTCCGGTCTTGGTCACCGCACCGCCGGGGTCGGGTGCGCTGGCTGCCAGCATGGGCTGGATCCCGGTGCCGACCTGCAGACCGACCGCCTCCAGGGCGGGCAGCCCACCCTGCAGCAGCACCGCAGCGGCCGACGTGGTCGACGACAGCAGCATCGCCGCGCGGCGGACCGCCGCCAACGGCACCGCGTACGCCACGGCCAGGCCGTCCTGCACGGCGGCCTCCATCGCGCCCTGCCGGAGCTCGCCGGACACCAGGCCGAACAGGAACTGCTGCTCCTCGGCGGTCGCTCGGGCGAACAGGTCCCGCACCGCCTCGGCGCGGGCGTTGCTGGAGCCCGCCCCACTCAGCTCGGCCATGGCGGCGAAGGCGGCGTCCACCTCGGACACGGTCAGCGACGGCTCGGCGGCGGGCGGCGGCGCGTGCTGCAGGGTGCGCCACCCGACCCCGGTGCGGCGCTGGCGGAGCCCGCCGGAGAGATAGGCGACGACGATATGTACGTCTGCGGCCGACGCGTCCCGCAGCACCTCCGCGATCAGGTCCCGCTTGGCGTTGCGCGAACGCGTCGCGGCCAACGCGGTCCGGGTCGCGGCCAGCCGGCTGAGCAGCACGAGGGCGATTCTGCCCGAGGCGACTGACAAGCAAGGTCTCCCCGGAAACGCGTTCGCGCCCTCTCCTCGCGTTAACGCCGGTTATAAGTGGCGCGAACGCGCGAAGAGGGCGCGAACGTAGAAGGTCAGGCGGTCAGCGGTCCTGGTCGATGACCTTGGCCTCCTCGGCCGAGGTGTCGTCGCTGGGCTCCTCCTGCTCGCTGGTGGCCTCGTCCCGTTCCTGGGTGTCGTTGACCAGGTTCTCGGCCGGGCTCTCCTCAACCGACTCCTCGGTCGCCGACTCCTCGGTCACCGGCTCCTCGGTCACCGACTCCTCGGTCACCGGCTCGTCCGCCGCCGCCGCGTCCTCGACCGGCACCGGCTCGTCGGCAGCGGGGGCCGGTGCGGCCGCCGCCGTCGTCTTGGCCGGAGCCTTGCGGGCCGAGGTGCTGCGGGCCGTGCCGGAGGACTTGGCGTTGGTCTTGCGGCTGTCCTCGACCGACTCGGTCACCAGCTCGATGACCGCCATCGGAGCGTTGTCGCCCTTGCGCGGACCGATCTTGGTGATCCGGGTGTAGCCACCCTCGCGCTCGGCGAAGGTCGGCGCGATCTCGGTGAAGAGGACATGCACCACGCCCTTGTCCTTGACCGTCGTCAGCACCAGGCGGCGGGAGTGGATATCCCCACGCTTGGCCTTGGTGATCAGCTTCTCGGCCAGTGGTCGCAGCCGTCGAGCCTTGGCCTCGGTCGTGGTGATCTTCCCGTGCTCGAACAGCTGCGTCGCGAGGTTGGCCAGGATGATCTTCTGGTGCGCGGCGCTGCCGCCGAGGCGGGCACCCTTGGTGGGCGTGGGCATGTCAGCTCTTTCGTTGGGCTAGGCGGTCAGTACTGCTCGGTCTCGCTGAAGTCGACGTCCTCTTCGTCCAGGTCGTCGTAGCGCCCGATGGCGCTCAGCGGGTCGAAGCCGGGCGCGCTGTCCTTGAGGGACAGACCCATCTCGTGCAGCTTGAGCTTGACCTCGTCGATCGACTTGGAACCGAAGTTGCGGATGTCCAGCAGGTCCTGCTCACTCCGGGACACCAGCTCGGACACGGTGTGGATGCCCTCGCGCTTGAGGCAGTTGTAGGACCGGACGGTCAGGTTCAGGTCCTCCACCGGCAGTGCCAGGTCGGCGGCCAGCTGCTCGTCGATCGGCGACGGGCCGATCTCGATG
>DATHBQ010000011.1:0-13780 GCA_035296105.1 Propionibacteriaceae bacterium
TTCTTCTCGGCGGCGGCCTTGGCCTTGGCCTCAGCCGCCTTCTTCTTCTCGGCATCGATCTGCTCGGGCGTCTTGACCACGAGGACCTTCTGCTCGCCGCCGCTCACCGACCTGGGCTCGCCGATGACCCGGCCCTCCGGCAGGACCAGGAACGCGGGATGGGGGTTGGGCCGCATGCCGAGCTGGGAGGCGGCCAGAGCGAGCCGCCCCGGAGCGGCGTGCTCGTCGAGCTGGTGCTCCAGGTCGGCCTGGACGTGCGCCAGCTCGGTGACCTGCCGATTCAGCGCGCGGGCCTCGAACGCCTGGTTCTGCAGCGTGGTGTTGAGCATCAGCAGGCCGGCCATGCCCGCCCCGAAGATGCCGATCACCACCAGCAGGAAGGGGAAGCGGGCCAGCCGGGGCGTGGGGTCGGCGACCGGGCGCAGCCGGGCCCGCGTCGAAGGCGGTGGCGTGACCAGCCCCTGCCAAAGTGCGCTCATGAGTTGTTCACCTCGGTCACGTGGGTTTCTCGAGTGCTGGGTCGCGTATGGCCGCCCGCGGAGCGTGGATGGGTCTGGCGGGAGCCCGAGCTTGCGAGGGCGGATGGTTGCGACGAGGGCGTCCAAGGGCGACCCAGCCCGATGGCGCGGGTCATGCCGCCGTCCGTTCTGCGACGCGCTCGGCGGCGCGTAGTCGCGCCGATGCCGCCCGCGGGTTCTCGGCGACCTCGGTCTCGGTGGGCCGCTGTGCGCCACGGGTCAGCAGGCGGAGTTCCGGCCCGAGCCCGGGCGGCACGACCGGCAGGTCCCGCGGCGCGCGATCCCGGGCGCCGGCGGCGAGCAGCTGCTTGACCAGCCGGTCCTCCAGCGAGTGGTACGCCAGGACGGCGATCCGTCCACCGACGGCGAGGGCGGCCACGGCGTCCGGCAGGACCGACTCGAGGGCCGCCAGCTCCCCGTTGACCTCGATCCGAAGGGCCTGGAAGGTCCGCCTGGCCGGGTGGCCGCCGGTGCGCCGAGACCGGGCGGGGATCACCTCGTCGAGCAGCCGCACCAGCCGGCGGGACGTCGCGAACGGTTCCCGGTCCCGTTCGGCCACGATCCGCCCCGCGATCCGGTCGGCGAAGCGCTCCTCGCCGTAGACGCGCAGGATCCGGGCCAGGTCGGCGCGGGCGTAGGTGTTGAGGACATCGGCGGCGGTCAGCCCGGTACGACCCATCCGCATGTCCAGCGGGGCGTCGTACGCGTAGGCGAACCCACGTTCGCGGTCGTCGATCTGCAGCGAGGAGAGACCGAGGTCGAGCAGGACACCCTGCACCCGCAGCCGACCCAGCCGGACCAGCACGTCGGGCAGCTCGTCGTAGACGGCCTCGACCAGGGTGACCCGGTCGACGAACGGGGCCAGTCGCTCGCCGGCCAGGGCCAACGCCTGGGGATCGCGGTCGAGGCCGACCAGGTGAGCGTCGGGGCAGGCGCGGAGCAGCGCCTCGGCATGCCCGCCCAGCCCGAGGGTGCAGTCCACCAGCACCGGCTCATGGCCGGACAGTGCGGGGGCGAGCAGCTCGACGATCTCGGCGAGCATCACCGGGAGGTGGCGGGGCGCGGCGCTCATGCCAGCCACCGGAGCAGCAGGGCGAGCGCGAGAGTCACGGCGAGGCTGCCGCCCAGCGAAACGGCGGCGGCCGCCAGGCCATCACGGGCATCGTCACGGATCCGTCGCCGGCTCCCGCTGCGGGAACCCGAGGGTGTCTCCCCTGCCGGTGACCGGCGGAGGTCCGACGCGTGGGGAAGTACGCGTATGGACATGTAGTTCTCGACCCTTCGCGGTGGGTGTTGCAGCCCATGTCGAGGGGTTTCAACCCGAGATCCGGGGAAGTCCTACCTGGCGCCGGGGAAGTTGCGCCAGGGAGCAGACCTACGGGTTGAAGCCTCTCGACACGCGTTGCCCCATGTCGTTCCTTGCCACCGCGTCCCTCTACAGCCCCGGGAACACGGTGTCGTTCAGCTCGGCGAACGCCGATTCCTTCTCAGCGGAGTACTGCTCCCATGCGGCGGCGTCCCAGACCTCGAGCCGGTTGATGGCCCCCACCACGACGCAGTCCTTCTCCAGGCCGGCGTAGGACCGCAGGTGCGGCGGGATGGTGACCCGCCCCTGCTTGTCCGGCGTCTCGTCCGAGGCTCCCGACGCGAGCATGCGCTGGTAGTCGCGGACGTGCTGCTGGCTGGAGGAGGCGCTCCTCACGGTCTGGGCCACCTCGACGAACACAGCTCGCGGCCAGATGGCCAGGCATCGCTCCTGGAACCGGGTGATCACCAGGCCGTCGCTGAGCTCGTCGCGGTACTTCGCCGGAAGGATCAGACGGCCCTTTTCGTCGAGCTTCGGAGTGTGGGTGCCGAGAAACACGGGCCACCCTCCTTCGCCCCACTAAAGATCCGCTGTTCTCCACTTCGCGCCACTGTACTCCACTTCCCTCCACCCACCCACCTCTTTGGGCAATTCGCTCCCTCTGGGCGTGTTTCGCGGGAACTGCTGCCGGTGAACTGACCACATAGGGTTATGTCGTGTCGACGCACAGGCGGGCCGAGCGGGCGAGCGCGGAGGGGCAGTGAGCATCAGCTACGACAAGAAGACCGAGCTCGGTCGCGATGCCGCCACGGAGTACTCCCTCGGCGACGTGGTCCAGGTGATGGGCCGGGTGCGTCAGGCCATCGAGGGCGTCATCGAGGGCAAGCGCAGCTCGGTCGACCTCGCTCTGGTCGTGCTGCTTGCCGAGGGCCACCTGCTGATCGAGGACGTGCCCGGGGTCGGCAAGACGATGCTGGCCAAGGCCCTGGGGCGGTCGATCGCCTGCTCGGTGCGGCGGATCCAGTTCACACCGGACCTGCTTCCCTCCGACATCACCGGGGTGTCGGTGTTCAACGCCGAGACCCGGGACTTCGAGTTCAAGCCGGGTGGGATCTTCGCGAACATCGTGGTCGGCGACGAGATCAACCGGGCCTCCCCGAAGACCCAGTCCGCGCTCCTGGAATCCATGGAGGAGCGTCAGGTGAGCGTCGACGGGACGACCTACGTCCTCGAGGCTCCGTTCATGGTGGTCGCCACCCAGAACCCGATCGAGATGGAGGGCACCTATCCCCTCCCCGAGGCTCAGCGGGACCGGTTCATGGCCCGGATCGAGATGGGCTACCCCACACCCAACGCCGAGCTCGACATGCTCGAGTCGCACGGCTCGTACGACCCGCTGGCCGCGCTGCAGCCAATGACCGACGGTCGCACCGTCCGCGGACTGATCGAGGCCGTCAGGACCGTCTACATCAGCCCGGCGGTCAAGCACTACCTGGTCCAGGTGGTCAACGCCACCCGGCACTCCCGCGACCTGCGGCTCGGCGCGTCACCGCGGGCCACGCTGCAGCTGCTCCGGGCCTGCCGGGCGTTCGCCGCCCTGTCGGGTCGCGACTACGTCAACCCCGACGACGTCGCCACCCTCGCGGTCTCGGTGCTGGCGCACCGCGTGCTGCCCTCGACCGACGCCCAGCTCGCCCGGCGGACGGTGGGTGACGTGATCAGCCATGCCGTCTCCTCCGTGCATGTTCCCGACCGGCGGTAGAAGTGCCCTGGGTCAATCCGTCACCGATCTCCGCCGCCCAGGCGGCGCCTCGCGGCGTTCTCCTCCGTCGAGATACAACCCGGGCCCCCTTCCTCGTCGGTCTGGCGATGCATCCACCCGGACGACGGATCCATGCACCGCATCCCTGACGGAGGGCACCGATGACCCGCGCCTGGCGACTCCTGACCGTGCGCGGCCGGACGTTCCTGGTCGTGGGGATTCTGGTGGTGCTGATCGCCATGGCGGCCGGTCAGCGCGATGTGATGCGGATCGGCCTGCTGCTCGCCGTTCTGCCGGTCGTCGCTGCGGTCCTGGTCGCCCGGGCGCGGCTGCGGATGTCGTGCGAACGCTCGGTGGAGCCCGCGCAGGTGCCCCTGGGCTCTCCGATGAAGGGTCGGATCGTGCTGGGCCAGGAGGGACGGCTTCCCGCCGGGATCCTGCTGCTGGAGGATGCGGTGCCCCGGGAGCTGGGCAGCCGGCCCCGCTTCCTGGTCGACCGGGCCGACCTGCGCTGGCGCCGGGTGGTGGAGTACCCACTGCTCGGCCGGGTCCGCGGCCGGTTCGCCACCGGGCCGCTTACCGTCCGTACCTCCGACCCGTTCGGGCTGGTCCAGCTGGACCGCCAGTTCGTGGCGACCAGCGAGGTGATGGTCACGCCGCAGGTGGTCCCGCTCAAGGCGATTCGCGCGATCGGCGGCGGAGGGAGCACCGGCGAGGCCCGGCCGCACCGGATCGGCGTGGTTGGCCAGGACGACGCCCTGGTTCGGGAGTACCGACAGGGGGACGACGTACGCCGGATCCACTGGCGCTCGACGGCGCGGTGGGGTGACCTGATGGTCCGCCGGGAGGAGCAGGCGTGGGACCCGAGTGCCAGCATCGTGCTCGACTCGCGGGCGAGCGCCCATGCCGGCCGGGGCATGGCCAACTCGCTGGAGTGGGCCGTCTCCGCCGCAGCCTCGATCGGGATCCACTTCCTGGACGACGGGTTCGGGATCGAGATCTACGAGGCCGACGGTCCGCTGCACATCGCCGGCACGATGGGCCAGCACAGCTCGGCGTCGGCTGAGCTGGTGATAAGTCGGCTGACCGAGCTCAAGGCCCGCTCGAACACCACGATGCACTATGCGGTCGAGTCGGCCACGATCGACCGACCCGGCCAGCTGGCGATCGCGATCATGGGTCGGATGACGGCTGAGGACGCCAACACCTTGCTCCGGGTTCGGCGTAATCGGTCCCAGGGGCTGGCCCTGAGGCTGGACGTGGACTCCTTCGCCGACCAGCCGGGCAGCGAGCAGCAACGGGCCCAGCACCAGGTCGCCGGCCAGATCCTGCAGGACAACCAGTGGCGGGTGGTCGATGTCCGCCGCGGGACCGGCGTGGCCGAGGCCTGGTCGTCCCTCGAGCAGCTGACGGCGGTGGCGTGATGAGAGCCAGCGATCGCAGTGGGCTGGCGGTGATGCTCTCCGTCGCCCTGGCCGCCATCACCCTCCGCCCGCTCACCCAGGACGGGAGCTACCTCGTCCTGGGCTGGCTGCTGATCGGGTTGATCGGCGGGACCAGCATCGTGCTCCGTCGGCTCCGGATCAGCGGCGGGACGGTGCTGGCCAGCCAGGTGCTGGTCTGGCTGTTCTGCTCGCTTGGTCTCGGTCTGTTCAGCCCGAGCAGCGGTGCGCCGTGGTACGCGCACTACACCGACCTGTGGGCCGCCGGCATCGAGCACATGCGGACCCAGGCATCCCCGATGGAGCCCAGCGACGGCACCCGCCTGATCTTCGTCACGATCATCGGGCTGATCCTGATCATGACCGATCTCCTGGTCAGCGGCATCTCCCGGCCCGCCTGGGCCATCGCACCGCCGGCCACGCTCTTCCTGGTCCCGGCGCTCGGCCTGGGCGCTGACACCGGGGTAATCAACTTCCTGCTCATCGCCCTGGGCTACCTGGGCCTCCTCGTCGCCGAGGGACTCAACACGACGGCGCGGTGGACCCGCGGGCTGGCCCGGGACTCTTCGGAGGGCTTCGGCGAGGCGACACCGGTGGTCTGGCGGGCGGCCGGGTACCTGGCCGTGCCGTCGTTGGTCGCTGCGATCGTGCTCGGAATCGCGCTGCCCACGCTCTCCCTGCCCGGCATGGGCATCGGCACCGGCGGCAGTGGCGGACCGTTGCAGCTCACCGATCCCACACTCGACCTCCGGCGCAACCTGAACCAGGAGAGCGACCGGGATGTCATCGAGTACCAGACCCGGTCGCCCGGCGGGGTGTACCTGCGGATGACCTCACTGCCCCGGTTCGACGCCTCGGGCTGGAACAGCGTAGAGATCGACCTGAGCTCCGGCAATCAGCTCGGTCTGGTCCCGGGACTCGGCCGTAACGTCAACAACCGCGCCACCGAGATCCGGGTCCTCAACTTCGGCTCGCAGTACCTCCCACTCCCCTACGCGCCGCGCAGCTACGACGCCCCCGGGGAATGGCGCTACGACCCGCGGTCCCTCGTCGTCATCAACGCCGACGCCGATCCGGACGCCCTGCGCGGGCTGGAGTACACCGCGGAGAGCTCGGAGATCCAGCCGACCGCAGAGGACCTGGCCACAGCCGGTATCGGGGTGCCGGCCGACGCCGAGATCACCAGGAACGTGCCGGACGACCTGCCGCCGGAGTTGATCGAGCTGACCGAGAAGGTCGTCGGGGACGCCGAGACCCCGGCCGCCAAGGCCGCGATGATCCAGGACTTCCTGCGCAGCGACGACTTCACCTACAGCACCGAGCCGCAGCCGGGCCACGGCTACCGGGCCCTGGAGAACTTCCTGCTCGTCGACAGGACGGGCTACTGCGAGCAGTTCGCCTCGGCCATGGCGATGATGGCCCGGGTGGCCGGCATCCCGTCACGGGTCTCGGTGGGCTTCCTGCCGGGCGAGCAGGTCGGTGACTCCTGGCAGGTCTCGATCCGGGACATGCACGCCTGGCCGGAGCTCTACTTCTCGGGCTGGGGTTGGGTGCGGTTCGAGCCGACCCCCTCGGTCCAGACCGGCGACGCTCCGCCGTGGACGCTGCAGCCGGTAGATGCCCCGAGCGACGAGCCGAGCGGCGATCCGTCCGCCAGTGCCTCGGCCGCCCCGTCAGCCAACCTCGACCCCCGCGACACCCCTGCCGAGGCGCCGGTGACCGCTGAGGACAGCGCCGGGTCCAACTGGGCCCGGACCCTGCTGTGGTCGGCCGTCGGTCTGGTGCTGCTGATGATCTTGGCCGCCCCGGCGACCATCCGGGTCCGCCGGCGCAGCCAGCGGCTGAGCGCCGAGGGGGCCGCCGAGGAACAGGTGGAGAGCGCCTGGGCGGAGATCCGCGACACCGTGGTCGACCACGGTGGCGCCTGGCCCAACGGTTCGCCCCGGGCGATCGGGCAGGAGATGTCGAGTCGGCTGGACGGCGAGGAGGCGGCCTCCATGGGCCGGGTGGCGACGCTCGTCGAGCGCGCCCGCTACGCCCGGGACTTCACCGACACGGACGCGGCCGCCGAGCTGCCCACGGTCACCCAGGAGATCCGTCGCGGGATCACTGCGGGACTCGGACCCCTCCGACGGCTCTGGGCCTTGGTGCTGCCGAAGTCGCTGCTCCCCCGCCGCCGCCACAATCGCAACTGATCATTCTGGTCGGTGACGAGCGAAGTCGGCGGTCGCGGCGGACACGGCGGAGCGAGGACGGGTCTGGCGGGAGCCCGAGCCTGCGAGCGCGGATGGTTGTTACGCGGGACGTCCGGGCGCAGCGGCCAGGTGAGCGAGGAGGGGTTAGAAGCCCTCGTCGCGGCGGCGGCGCCACCGCTCTTCCATCTTGTCCATGAAGTTCTGGCTGTCGGCGGACCGGGAACCCTGGGCGGTCCTGGCCTTGTCGCGTCCGCGTCCGGCGTCAGCACTGTTGCCCACGTGCTGCCAGGAGTAGATGGCGGTGACGGCGGCGGCCACCATCACGACGAAGCCGAGAACGCTGAGCACCCAAGTGACGGAGATGCCGGCGATCAGCAGTGCCAGTCCAGCGAAGAACCCAACCCCGGCGATGGCGGCCCGACGGCGGTGCACACGACGGACGCCGGTGCCGCGCAGCGTGTTGACGAGCTTGGGATCTTCGGCCGCAAGCGCGGCCTCCATCTGCTCGAGAAGACGCTGCTCCTCATCCGAGAGGGCCACTGGCCACACCCCCATGGGTCTCGTCGTGCGCTTGCCGTCATGTTACGCGTCACTCACGGCGCAGGAGGGTCCGGGATCCTACCGGTCCCGACCGCCCACCCCGATGTGGTGTCGTGCAGCATGCCATCGCCCCTTGTGGGTCGAACGGGACCCAGTTTAGGTGGCCAATGGCGCCGGGGAAACCCAAACCCAGGATCTGCAGAGTCTGTTCACCCAGCCGTGAGCAGCGGTTCCGGCCGTGCCCATCGGGTCAACGGGATCGGGCCAGCACGGCCCGCCGGACCGCCCCCGAACCGAACTTGCGGACCGCAAGATCCACGGCCTGATCCGCCTCCCGCCACCCGAACTCGGGGTCAGTCAGCCGCGGCTGCCGGTAGGCGCGGGAGGCGTCGACCAGCTGCTCCACCCGGACCCCCACCCGCCGTACCCGGGCTCGGTCCAGCGCCAGCCGGTCGTAGAGCCCCAGCGCGGCCGCGTAGATCTCCTCGGTCACGTCGGTCGGTGTCGGCACCGTCGCCGAGCGGTTGACCTCGGTGAAGTCGGCGAAGCGGACGCAGATCGACACCGTCCGCCCGAGCACCCGCTGCTTCCGCATCCGGCTCGCTGTGCGATCCACCATCCGCAGCAGCTCCCGCCGGATCACCCGCGGGTCGGTGCTGTCGACACCGAACGTCTGTTGGGAGCCCACGCTCCGTTCCGGGACCTGGGGCACCACCCGGCGAGGGTCTCGTCCCCAGGCCAGCTCGATCAGTCCAGCGCCGGCGTGTGGACCGAGGACCCGGCGGAGCGCGCCACGCGGCGTGTGCGCCAAGTCGCCCACCGTCTGCAGGCCCAGCCGATGCAGCTTCTCGGCCGTCGGCGCCCCCACGCCCCACATCGCCTCCACCGGCATCGGGTGCAAGAAGTCCGCCACCTCGTCCGGCGCGACCTCGCGCAAGCCGTCCGGCTTGGCCGCCCGAGACGCCATCTTGGCCACGAACTTCGTCGGGCCGATCCCCACCGAGCAGGTGATCTGCTGCTCGTCGGCGACGACGGCCCGGACGTACTCCCCGATCCGGGCAGGCGGACCGAACATGGCCACCGAGCCGCTCAGGTCGAGGAACGCCTCGTCGATCGAGGCGGCCTCCACCACGGAGGTGACCGTGCCGAAGACGGCGGTGATCGCCTTGGACACGGCCGTGTAGCGATCGAAGTTGGGATCGACGAACGTGGCCCGCGGGGCGAGCCGCCGGGCCTGCGGCGAGGACATCCCCGACCGTACGCCGAGCGCTCGGGCCTCGTAGGTGGCCGACAGCACCACCCCGCGCGGGAACCCACCGACGATCACCGGCCTGCCGCGCAGCTCCGGTTGGTGTCGCACCTCGACTGATGCGTAGAAGGCATCCATGTCGACGTGCATGACGATACGGGGGCGGGACGACACGGGTTTCACATTATCGAACATGTGTTCTAGCGGCTAGAGCGGGCGGGATTGGTATAAAGGCGCTGTGGACAGTCGACTGGTCCGCGCCACTCTGCTGCAGCACCGACGGCGGCAGCGCAGCCTGGCCGAGGGCGCCACGCACGTCGGCTGGAAGGTCGGCGCCGGCAACCGGGAGCAGCTCGGCGGGATGTCGGTGGGCTATCTGACCAGCGAGACACAGCTGCGGCTGGGCGGCATCTTCTCCCCCGGGTCGCGCGAGCAGATCTACGCCGACGCCGAGGTCGCGGTGCTGATCGGGCCCGACGGTCAGGCGGCGGGCTACGCCTGCGCGCTGGAGCTGTGGGAGCCGACGGATGAGGACAACCCGGAGGTCGTCGTCGCCGGCAACCTCTTCCATCGCGCCTTCGCCCTCGGGCCGGTGGGCGGTGGCACTCCGAAGACCGGACGACTGGTCATCGATGGGCAGGTGCGGGTCGAGGGGCCGGTGCCGGATGACCTGGAGGGCCGGATCGACCGGGTGCGCAAGGTTCTCCGAGCCGTCGGGGAGGATCTGACCGCCGCCGATCTGGTGATCACCGGCTCGGTGGTGCAGCACCGGGTACTTCCCGGCGAGCAGGTGCGCGCGGAGGTGGACGACCTCGGCTCGGTCACCCTCTCGATCGGCGCGCGGCCCGCCTAACCGACCCGGGGCAGAGGCCGCTGGGCGAAGACGTGGACGCTTGGCGCCAGGGCTCGGAACGCCGGGTCCTGGCTGACCTCGGCCTCCAGGGCAGCCAGCTCCTCGTACGCCCCCGGCTCGGCCTCGACCAACCGCTCCGGCACGTGGTCGGAGATCGCCCCGATCCCGTGGCTGGTCAGCACGGTGAAGCCGGCCTCCTCGACCAGGCCCATCACCCGGGCGTAGTCGAGTCGGTTCGGGTCCGCGTAGCTGCGTCGGGCCAGCGCCAGGTGGCCGGCCAGGGCCTGAGTCAGGACCAGGGAGTGGCGGAGCCCGACCAGCAGGCTGAGCGCACCTCCGGGACGCAGCAGCTCGGCCGTCGCCGCCAGGGCGTCGGCGGGCGACTCCACCACCTCGAGCACCCGATGACAGATCACGGCATCGGTCTCGCCGGCCGGGAACAGCCGGTCCAGCTCAGCGGCGTCCCCTTGGATCCCGCGGATCCGCTCCGTGACCCCGGCCTCCGCGGCCCGACGCTCCAGCGAGGCGAGGGCATCGGGGCTCGGGTCCACCACCGTGACCTGGTGACCGCGCTCGGCCAGCGGGATCGCCACCCCACCGGTGCCGCCGCCCAGGTCCACCAGGTCGAGAGGGCGCCACTCCCCCGCCACCAGCTCGTCGAGGTGGTCGGTCAGCAGGGCCAACAGGTGGGCCTGAGCCACCGAGCGGCGCCGGCCCACTTCGATCACGTTGCCGAGGATATGCCGGACACCGACCGAGGTCGGTGCCGCACCACGGACTAGGTGACCGCCCGTTCGACGGCAGTGAGGAAGGCCCGGGCGTCGCGTACCAGGTCGTCGGCCTCCCGGACGGTGACGATGGCCCTGGCACCGGAGCGCACCGCGTCCCGCTTGGCCTCGGTGGCGGCGAAGAAGGTTGCCCACTCGCCGAACTCCGGCGCGACGTCGGCGACGAGCGTCCAGGCGTTGCGGGGCCCGCGGGACCGACCGCCCGACGCGGAGCCGCCGCGGACGGTCAGGATGATGGCGGCCACACGCAGAGCGGCGAGGTGGGCAGCTAGGAACCGCTCACTCGGATGCTCGGCCAGCTCGGCTTCGAGAATGGCTGCGTGGGCGCGTTGCAGGTCGGCTCGGAGGGAGGCCGGGGGCGGCGAGTGCGGATTGTCGTCGGACTGGTCGGGCAACAAAGGACGAACTTTCTCGGGGGTCGGGAGGGGGATACGCTCGACCCCGAGTGGCGTCCCCGGTGCGGACGGGGGTCGAGATCCGTCCGCACCGAGGCAAGCCGGAAGTGCGTGCCGCGAACACGCACTGGCTCCGAACCGCTTCCGCAGGCCCTTCCCCAAGTGCCTTTTAGAACGCGTGTTCGAACAAACCCAACGTTACACCATCGCGCCGACGGCCCGTCAAGTCACGACGCGCCGCGCCCGAATGCCGAACCCCACTTGCCGCCCGAGCCGTAGCAAAGGGCGACATAGAGCAGTACACAGGGGCGCGCTCGGTGGCGGCTTGGCCTCGGAGCCGCGCTGCGTCGAGGGTTCGGCGGGAGCCCGAGCCTGCGAGGGCGGATGGTTGCGAGCGAGTCGCCCAACGGCGACGCGGCGTACGGCTAAGAGCCCCAGCCCATCGGGAACACCTCGAAGGTGGTGGCCATCGGCACGCCGAGCCTGGTCCCCGCCTGACGCGCCCCGCCCTCGAGGAACTCCTCCGGGTCGAAGTGCTCCCAGCCGAGGCCCTCGATGTACGCGGCGTGCGCCTTGAGCGACTCGACACCCACCGCGAACGTGGCCGTGGTGTCGACGCCGTGCTCGGCCAGTGGCGAGGAGGCGGCCCACACCTCGCGTACGCCGCCCCACTGGTCCAGGCCGGCGTCGATCTGCTCGGCGAAGACCCAGCGGTTGCCGGCGTCGCGGACCGCGTCCAGGGTCGCCTTGCCGGTGGCGATGTGGTCGGCCTGGTTCAGGTTGCGCCCGCCCCAGGTGTCGCGGAAGTTGTTGGTGATAACGATCTCGGGCCGGTGCCGGCGGACGGCGGCACAGATCGCGCGGCGCAGCGGCACCCCGTACTCCAGGACCCCGTCGGGCAGGCCGAGGAAGTCGACCACGTCCACCCCGACGATCTCCGCCGACCGCACCTGCTCGGACTCTCGGACCCGCCGGGTCTCGGCCGGCGCCATCCCATCGATCCCGGCCTCACCGCTGGTCACCATGGCGTACACCACGCGCTTGCCCTGGCCGGTCCAGCGGGCGACGGCCGCGGCGGCGCCGAACTCCATGTCGTCGGGATGGGCGACCACGCAGAGCGCGCTCGTCCAGGACTCGTCCACCGGCTCCAGATCAGGCATGGCAGGAGCGTAGTGTCCCGAGCCGTGCCGGCGGTCCCCGGCGATCCGGCGCGCCCACCTACGCTGCTGCCATGGAACTGCTGCCGCTGGCGTTCACCAGCGGATGGACCAGCGGGATCAACGCGTACGCGACCGTGCTCATCCTCGGCCTGCTCGGCCGCTTCGCCGGCACCGAGGACATCCCGGCCGGCCTGCAGCGCACCGATGTGCTCATCGCGGCTGCGGTGCTGACGGTGATCGAGTTCGTGGCCGACAAGGTGCCTTACGTCGACTCCATCTGGGACGGCGGGTCCACGGTGGTGCGGCCGATCGCCGGAGCCGTCATCGGCGCCCTGCTGGCCGGTGGCAGCGGCGACCTGGTGACCCTCACCCTGGCGTCGGTGGGTGGGGTCACCGCGCTGGTCAGCCACCTGGTCAAGGCCGGCCTGCGACTCGCGATCAACACCTCACCGGAGCCGGCCAGCAACATCGGCGCCTCGCTGGCCGGCGATGTGTCGGTCGCCGGTGTCACCGCCTTCGCGGTGCTCAACCCGGCGGTCGCCGCGGTTCTCGTCGCGGTGCTGCTGGTCGCCGGGATCTGGCTCACGATCGCCGCGATGGGCCGGGTCCGCCGAGGCTGGGGCGCGTTCCGTCGCTGGATGCAGCCGGCGTGAAGCCACCGGTCGTCGTGATCGGCGGCGGTCTGGCCGGGATGGCCGTGGCGGCCCGGCTGGCCAAGTCCGGGTACCCGGTCCAGCTGCACGAGCGCTCCAACCGGTTGGGCGGCCGGTGGGCGGCCTCGGCGCTGCCGTCCGGCCTGCTCGTCGACGCGGCGCCCGCGGTGCTGGGCTTCCCGGCGCCGTGGCGGGACCTGTTCCGCAAGAGCGGCCGGCCGCTGGAGGCGGAGCTGGCCCGCCAGGGGTACGCGCTCGCGCCGGCCGAGCCGGCGGTGGTGGTCTTCGCCGACGGCCGCGAGCTGGTCTGGCCGGCCGACCGCGGCGCCCAGTACGCCATGCTGAGCACGAATTACGGCGATGCCGTCGCCATGCGCTGGCAGGACCTGGTCGACCGGCTGGGCCGGGTCTGGCAGACGCTCCGGCCGCTGGGCTGGGAGGCGGAGCGGGAGGAGGCCGACCTGACCCGCACGGTCCGCCGAGACCTGCTGGGCCGGCAGAGCCTCGCCGGTCTGGCCCGGACCCTCCACCATCCACATCTGGAGGTGCTGGTCCGCAGCGTGGCCCACCGGCTGGGCGGGGTCCCGGAGCACACGCCGGCGTGGGTGGCGGCCGAGCTCTCGTTGCAGCGGACCTTCGGCCGCTGGCAGGTCCAGCCCGCCGAGGATGGCGGCGACCGGGTCGGCGAGCCCGGGCGGACGTCGGTCCTGGTCGAGACCCTGGCCAGCCGACTCGACCTGCGCCGGGTCGATGTCCGCCTCGGCAGCGCCGTCACCGGCATCCGGGTCGACGGCGGCCGGGTCGTCGCCGCGCGAACCGGCTCCGGCGAGGAGCCGGCCCAGGCCGTGGTGAGCACCGTCGACCCCTGGCAGACCTTCGACACCCTGCTTCCGGCCGGGACGGCACGCCGCACCCGCCG
>DATHBQ010000012.1:0-7851 GCA_035296105.1 Propionibacteriaceae bacterium
TCGGGCCTCGGCTGGTCCTCCGGTCGGGCTGGTTATGGGCCGGCGCCGGCCTGGCGGCGTTGGTCTGGCTGCCGAACCTGGTGTAGCAGGCGCAGCACGGCTGGCCTCAGCTCACCCTGGCCCGAGCGATCGCCGGTGGGAGCTCGGGCTCGTCCCAGCCGTGGTGGTTGTTCCTGCCGATGCAACTGGTGCTGGTCAGTCCGGTGTTGGTGGCGATGTGGGTGCCGGGCCTGATCCGGCTCTGGCGCGCGGCCGAGCTCCGGCCCGTCCGCAGCTTCGCGGTGGCCTACGTCCTGCTGGCCGCGGTCTTCCTGGTCACCGGCGGCAAGCCGTACTACCTGGCCGGCCTGTATCCGGTGCTGCTCGCCGCTGGAGCGCCGCTCGTCGTCGACTGGCTGCGCCGGCGGCGCGACGCCCGGGGTTGGATCGCCGGTGGCCTGGGCCTGTCGTTGCTGGTGAACGCGGTCCTGATGCTGCCGGTGCTGCCGGCCCGGGCGCTGGCGGTCACGCCGATCGTCGACATCAATTACGACGCCGGCGAGACCGTCGGCTGGCCCACCTTCGTCGCCACTGTGGCCGAGGTCTACGCCGCCCTACCGCCGGCCGAGCGTGCCTCGGCCGGCGTCGTCACCCGGAACTACGGGCAGGCCGGCGCCATCGACCGGTACGGCCCGGAGCTGGGCCTGCCCGAGGCCCATAGCGGCCACAACGCGTACTTCGACTGGGGTCCGCCGGCCGATACCGGTGGTCCGGTCGTGCTGGTCGGCTTCGACGAGGTCTTCCTGCGCACGGTGTTCGGCGAGGTCAGCCGGGCCGCCACTGTGGACAACGGCCTCGGGGTGGACAACGAGGAGCAGGGCACGCCGGTCTGGGTCGGGCGCGAGCTCCGCGGCACCTGGGCCGAGCTGTGGCCGAGCTTCCGCCGCCTTGGCTGACCGGCCGATGTGCCGTGAGCCTGTCGACGGCCCTTCGACAGGCTCAGGGCACTTGGGCGGCTGGGCGCATGGGCGGTTGAGGCGATCTTCCGCGGCCTCGGTCGAGCAGGGCTAACGTGACGACCGTGATCACCTCAGTTCACACGCTGGTCTACTCCGACGACGCCACGGCGACGCGGGCCTTCTTCCGGGACGTACTGCACTGGCCGTTCGTGTCCGAGGGCGCCCGCGGTGACGCCGGCGTGGGTGGAGCCGGAACCGGCGGCGTCGACCCGGCCGAGTGGTTGATCTTCCGGACCGGTCCCAGCGAGCTGGGCGTCCACCCGACCTCGGAGCTGTACGAGGGTCGGGAGTGGAGCGCGCCGCGACACCACTCGATCGCGATCATGTGCGACGACCTCGACGCCACCGTGGCCGAGCTCGCGACGCGGGGCGCGGAGTTCGCCGGCGAGGCGGAGGAGATGGGGTTCGGACGCGGAGTCCTGCTTCGCGTCCCCGGAGCGGACGACATGCTGCTCTACGAGCCGCGGCACGCGACCGCTTACGACCTCAGCTGAGCGTGCCGCCGCTTCGGGTCCGTCAGTAGAAGTCCCGGATGTGGACCTGGCGGCCGCCGAGCGCGGCGTCCCAGTCCAGGTCTTCCGTCGCCGTGCCGCCCGCCAGGTGGCCCAGGGCGCGCAGGTTGGCGCTGGACTGGGTCCCGGCATACGCGAGGGCCAGGCCCTGGGGGGTGAGGATCCGGTCCGGGTCCGCGCCGACGTCGACCGTGCACTCCGCTTGGCCGCCGGCCACGGCGACCCGGTAGCCGGTGTTGTTCTCGGCCAGGAAGTCGCCGGTCAGCCGGAAGGAGAGGTCGGCGCTCAGTCCGGGCGGGTAGCGGCGCAGGGCGAACGCGGCCGGCACGTCGAGGACCCTGATCATGTACGGCAGCGTTCCCGTTCGCCGCCAGTGTGCGGTGGGCAGGAAGAACCGGACCAGGTCGTCGCCGGAGACCCGCAGCTGGGTCCGGGCCGTCACGCTGGAGAAGCTGCCGATCGTGCTGAGCAGGGCGTGGTAGCCGTCCGCGGTGGTGGCCAGCAGGTCGGCCACGTCGATCAGGGCGTGCTCGCCGAAGCCCTCGCCGCGCCGCCAGGACACGTAGCCGCAGACGGCTCCGGCCTCGTCGACGGCCACGGTCACCCCGGTGAAGCTGCCCAGGAACTCCTCGGCGGTCGCCGGGAAGGAGACGCCGCGCCGGCTCAGCGGGCCGTTCTGCTCGACGGCCCAGGCGTCGTACACCGCCCGGACGGCGTCGAAGTCGCCCGGAACGGCCCGCCGGGGCCGGACCGGGACCGGGCGGGCGAGCGACGCCAGCACCGCGGTGGGCACCTCCACCGTGTCGAGGCTGGTCACCACCTCGTAGCCGAAGCGGCGGTAGATCCGCGGAGCGGTGGGGAACAGACCGGACACCACGGCACCCCGCTCGCGCGCGGCCCGAAGCAGCGCGTCCAGCACCGGGGCCAGCATCCCCTGCCCGCGCGACTCGGCGGCCACGGTGACCCCGGCGATGCCGGCCGTCGGCACCGCCACGCCGCCGAAGTAGGAGTCATAGGCCCGGTCGATGGCCTTGGCCACCAGCGTGCCGTCGCGGAAGCCGCCGAACGAGGTTCGTCCCGGTAGGTCGATCCGGGCCGGCTCGGTCGGCACCGTGGGAGGCGCGCCGAAGGCCTCGAAGCTCAGCTGCCGGGCCGCCTCGGCGTCATCACCGGCCAGGGGTCGTACGTCGAAGTCCACCGGCTCATCCTGTCCCATCCCGGGTTTGGATACCGTGGCGACGTGACTGCCGTGACCGTCGAGGGGGAGCTGCGCCCCCGGTTCGACGAGATCCTGACCGCCGACGCAATGGACTTCGTCGCCGAGCTGACCGCCAAGTTCGGTCCCCGCCGGTCGGAGCTGCTGCAGGCCCGGGCGGGCCGGTACGCCGCCGGCAACCCGGGCGCCCGGCTCCAGTTCCTGGACGAGACGGCCGACATCCGCGCCGACCCCGACTGGCGGGTCGCGCCGCCGGCCCCCGGGCTCGCCGACCGGCGCTGCGAGATCACCGGGCCGACCTCGCGCAAGATGACGATCAACGCGCTCAACTCCGGGGCTCGGGTCTGGATGGCCGACTTCGAGGACGCCACCGCGCCGACCTGGTTCAACGTGGTCGACGGGCAGCTCAACCTGTTCGACGCGCTCCGTCACCGGATCGACTTCACCGACGAGAACGGACGCCGTTACGAGGTGGGGTCCGAGACGCCCACCGTGCTGGTCCGGCCCCGCGGCTGGCACCTGGCGGAGCGCCACCTGCTCCTGGACGGCCGGCCGGTGCCGGGCGGCCTGGTCGACTTCGGCCTGTACTTCTTCCACAACGCCCAGACCCTGATCGCCTCCGGAGCCGGGCCGTACTTCTACCTGCCCAAGCTGGAGTCCCATCTCGAGGCCCGGCTGTGGAACGACGTCTTCACCTTCGCCCAGGAGCGGCTGGCCATCCCGTACGGCACCATCCGGGCCACCTGCCTGATCGAGACGGCCCCGGCGGCCTTCCAGATGACCGAGATCCTCTACGAGCTGCGGGACCACTCGTCCGGGCTCAACGCCGGTCGCTGGGACTACATCTTCTCCATGATCAAGAACTTCGCCGACTCGGCCGACCACCTGCTGCCGGACCGGAGCTCGGTGACCATGACCTCACCGTTCATGGCCGCGTACGCGAACCTGCTGGTGAAGACCTGCCACGCCCGCGGCGCTCACGCCATCGGCGGCATGGCGGCGTTCGTGCCCAGCAAGGCCGACCCGGAGGCCACGGCGGCCGCGCTGGAGAAGACGACGGCGGACAAGGCACGCGAGGCCGAGGCCGGCTTCGACGGCTCCTGGGTGGCTCATCCGGCACTTGTCGCCACCTGCACCGAGGCGTTCGACGCCGTGCTGGGGGACCGACCGCACCAGCTGGACCGACAGCGGGACGACGTGTCGGTGGACGCCGCCGCGCTGACCGACGTGAGCACCACCGAGGGGGAGATCACCGTGGAGGGGGTCCGCACCAACGTCGCGGTCAGCCTGGCCTACCTCACGGCGTGGATCGGCGGCGCGGGCGCGGTGGCGATCAACAACCTGATGGAGGACGCGGCCACGGTAGAGATCTCCCGGATGCAGATCTGGCAGTGGGTACACCACCGAGCCGGCACGGCCGACGGCACGGCGGTGAGCCCCGAGCTGGTCCGCCACCTGGCCGCCGAGGAGGCCGAGCGGCTCAGCGTGGGCGGGGACGAGGACCTGCGGACCCGCGTGGTAGCGGCCCGGGACGTCTTCGAGACGGTCGCGCTGGCCGAGAGCTGGCCGCAGTTCTTCACCAGCTACGCCTATGACAGCTACCTGGTGGAAACGTCCTGACCTCGTCCACCAGATCCGGCCGCACCCTGCAGCGCGCCGAGGCCCAGCAACGGGCGCGGCAGCTCCGGATCGCCGACGTCCGGATCGAGCTCGACCTCACCGAGCCGACGTCGGACACCTTCGGCTCGGTGACCACGCTCCGGTTCGCCAGCACCGGGCCCGAGACCTTCGTGGAGTTCCGTGGTCGTGAGTTGGTCCGCGCCGAGGTCAACGGGGTGGCGCACGACCCGCGGGCGTGGCGGGACGGGCGGATCACGCTGGCCGGGCTGGCCGCGGACAACGTGCTGACCGTGGCCGGCCGGATGGCCTACCGCAGTGACGGTGAGGGGTTGCACCGCCACGTCGACCCGAACGACGGACAGGCCTACCTCTACGCCATGTCCTTCCTGGACGCCGGGCCCTGGTGGTTCGCCGGCTTCGACCAGCCCGACATCAAGGCCGCATACACCCTCGACGTCCGGGTGCCGGAGGGCTGGACCGTGCTGGGCAACGGGCCCAGCCGCTCGGTCGGTCCGGGCCGCTGGACGGTCGCGGCCGCCGGTCCGCTGCCCACGTACCTGGTCACGCTGGTTGCCGGACCGTACGCCTCGGTGACCCGCGAGCACCACGGGATCCGGCTCGGCCTGCACGCCCGGGCCAGTCTGCGCGCCGAGCTGGAGGCGGCGGCTGACGACGTGCTGACTGTGACTGGGCACGCCCTGGACTACTACGCCGAGCTGTTCGACCGGCCGTACCCGTTCGGCGACTACCACCAGGCCTTCGTGCCCGACTTCAACGCCGGGGCCATGGAGAACCCCGGCTGCGTCACCCTGCGGGACACCTTCCTGCATCGCGGCCGGACCACCTACACGGATCGGGCGGAGCGTGCCGGCGTGGTCGCCCACGAGCTGGCGCACATGTGGTTCGGCGACCTGGTGACCATGCGCTGGTGGGACGACCTGTGGCTGAACGAGTCGTTCGCCGAGTACCTGGCCCACCGGTGCCGCGAGGCCGCTATGCACTACCCGCTGTGGACCGAGTTCGGGGTGGTGCGCAAGGACTGGGGCGCCGTCGCCGACCAGGGCCCCACGACGCATCCGGTCGCCGGCAACGCCGCGCCCGACGCCGAGACTGCGCTGCAGCAGTTCGATGGCATCTCCTACGCCAAGGGCGCCGCAGTGCTGCGGCAGCTGGCCGCCTACCTGGGCGAGGAGGTCTTCGTCGACGGGCTCCGTCGCTACGTCCGCACGTACGCCTGGGCCAACGCCACGTTTCCGGACCTGCTCGCCTGCTGGACCGCGGCGGGGGCGGTCGACCTCGAGCCGTGGGCCCAGGCCTGGCTGCGGACCTCGGGCATGGACACGCTCGACGTGAGCGCCGACCCGGTGGCGGTCGTGCGGCGGCCGGGCCCCGGCGGCGCCGACCGGCCGCATGCGCTGCGGGTGGTGAGCGTGGCGGCCGATGGCCGCACCACGGCGGTGGGCGACGTGACCCTGACCGCGGCTCCGGTACCGGTCGACCCGCCGGCGGACTCGGTGCTCCTGGTTCCCGACGGACTGGATGCGGCCTGGGCCAAGATCCGCTTCGGGCCGGACGGCTGGTCGAGACTGGCGCGGGTGCTCTCCCGGATCACCGACCCACCGGTCCAGGTGGTGACGGTCAACGCAATCCGCGACGCCGTCCGCGACGGCGAGCTTGATCCGGCCGAGGCGCTGGACCTGCTCCTGGCCGCGGTTCCCGGATGGCCGGACGACACGCTGGTCGAGGCCGGGCTCGGGTTTGCCCTCGGCACGCTGGCCGGTCCGTACGCCCCGGTCGCCGAACGCCCGGACCGGCTCCGCCGCGTGGCCGGCGTCGTCGAGGAGATGCTCCGCGTCGTCCCGCAGAGGTCGGACTCACAGTTGATCGCCTTCCGGCTGGCGGTGCGCAGCACCGCGGACGTCCCGCGGCTGAAGGAGTGGGCCGCGGGCGACCGGCTGCCTCCGGGGGTCGCGCTGGATCCGGAGCTGGCGTGGCTGATCGTCGAGCGGCTGGCCGCGCTCGACCCCGACCCGGGCCCGATCGAGACGGCACTGTCCCGGGACCGCAGCGCGGCGGCCCGGATCCACGCCACCCGGGCCCGGGCGATGCTGGGCCTGCCGGAGGCCAAGGCGGCGACCTGGACCCAGCTGGTCAAACCGTCGGAGCTGAGCGCGTACGAGCTGTACGCGGCGGCGGAGGGGTTCTTCGTCGCCGGCCAGGAGCCGCTGACCGACCCGTACGTCGAGCGCTACTTCGCCGACATCGGCGGGACCGGGGCCTTCCGTAGCGGTTGGGCGCTGCGCGAGGTAGCGGCCAAGGCCTACCCGCACCTGGCGGCGACGCAGGAGACGGTGCGGCGCGCCGAGCAGGCGCTGGCCGGCGAGCTTCCCGGGCCGATCCGCCGAGCTCTGCTCGACGGCACCGACCGATTGTCCCGAGCGGTGCGCTCGCTGGCGCGATTCGCGAGGATGCCGGAATGAAGATCGTCTTCGCGTCCCTCCCGGCCTATGGGCACCTCTATCCGCTGCTCCCGCTCGCCCAGGCGTGGCAGGCGGCGGGCCATGACGTGGTCGCTGCCACCGGGCCGCCGTTCCTGGGCCGGCTGCCGGTGCCCACGACGACCGGCTTCCCGGCCTCCAGCACGGTCGACGGCCTCATCCCGGAGACCCGGGTCCGGCATCCAGAGGCCACCGGCATGCAGCTCAGTCTGGCGATGTTCGCCGACGTCGCCGCCGAGCAGGCCCTGGCGGCTGGTGGTGCACCACGGCGGTACCGGCACCGTGCTGGGCGCGCTGGAGGCGGGCCGGCCTCAGCTCCTGCTGCCTCAGGGCGCCGACCAGTTCATGAACGCCGAGCTGATCCCAGCGGTCGGTGCGGGTCGCGCGCTGGTCAATGACGCCCAGGCGCCCGGCGCCATCGCCGAGCAGGTGACGGCCATGCTCGGAGACTCCGCCGAGGCGGCGACGGCCCGGCGGATCTCGGCCGAGATGGCGGCCATGCCGGCCCCCGAGGAGGTCGTGGCCGACCTGGTCGCGCTGGTCCGTTAGATCTGGCTCCAGGCCTCGCTCAGCACGTGCCGCAGGACCTGCTCCATCTCGTCGAACTCCGCCTGCCCGCAGATCAGCGGCGGCGCGACCTGCACCACCGGGTCACCGCGGTCGTCGGCCCGGCAGTACAGCCTGTTCTCGAACAGCGCACCGGAGACGTAGCCGCGCAGGATCCGCTCGGACTCCTCGCGGTCGAAGGTCTCCTTGGTGGTCTTGTCCTTGACGAGCTCGATCCCGTAGAAGTAGCCGTCGCCCCGCACGTTGCCGACGATCGGCAGGTCGTAGAGCCGCTCCAGCGTCTGCCGGAAGGCGTTCTCATGGCGCAGCACGTTGCCCAGCAGGTCCTCGCGCTCGAAGATGTCGAGGTTGGCCAGGCCCGCCGCGCAGGAGACCGGGTGGCCGCCGAAGGTGTAGCCGTGCGGGAACGTCGTCGAGCCGGTGCTGAACGGCTCGAAGAT
>DATHBQ010000013.1:0-18963 GCA_035296105.1 Propionibacteriaceae bacterium
GGTGGGGGCGACGCTGCCGGCGGGCGTGGTCGGGCTGGGCCGGCCGCAGCCCGCCAGCGCCGCGACCAAGGTGGTCGCCGCCACCGCGGCAGCCAGTACCCGCTTGACCGGCAAGGCCCATTCCTCCCGACGACGATAGGCTCCGAGCAGCAATCCTAAGGAGGTCCGGTGACCGCACCTAACGCCGAGAAGGCCAGCCACCCGATCAGCGGGATGACGTTCGACGTCACCGTCGAGATTCCCAAGGGCGGCAAGAACAAGTACGAGGTGGATCACGAGACCGGCCGGATCCGGCTGGACCGGACCCTGTTCACCGCCACCGCCTACCCGGCCGACTACGGCTTCATCGAGGACACGCTGGGCCAGGACGGTGATCCGCTCGACGCCCTGGTACTGGTGTCCGAGCCGACCTTCCCCGGCTGTGTGATCAAGTGCCGGGCGATCGCCATGTTCCGGATGAAGGACGAGGCCGGCGGTGACGACAAGGTGCTGTGCGTGCCGGCCTCGGACCACCGACGGGACCACGTCCGGGACATCTCCGACGTCCGGGAGTACCTGCTGCTCGAGATCGAGCACTTCTTCACCGTCTACAAGGACCTCGAGCCGGGCAAGTCGGTCGAGGGCGCGACCTGGACCGGCGTCGACGAGGCCGAGGTGGAGATCCGGGCGAGCTTCGAGCGGGCCAAGCACCAGGAGCACTGAGAGCCCTCCTGCGGAGCGACCCCGCGCCGCCGGCTGGACGCATCAGCTAGCGTTTCCGAAATGTCCAGTAGGGAATGTCGGCCGGACGTGCTGATCGTCGGCGCGCCCAAGGCGGGCACCACCGCGCTGCACGCCGCGCTGGCCCGACACCCCCAGATGTACGCCTCGCCGGTGAAGGAGCCAAAATACTACATGGGCGCGGACGCGCCGCCCCCGGCGTACGCGGGTCCGGGCGATGCGCACAGCCGGCAGGAATGGGTGTGGCGGCGGGAGGATTACTCCGCCCTCTTCGCCGATGCCCCCTCGGGCGCCCTGCGGCTGGAGAGCACTCCCTTCTATCTGTACCTACCGGCGGCCCGGCGCCGGATCGCCGAGGAGCTGCCCGGGGCCAACCTGCTGGTGGTGATCCGGGACCCCATCGACCGGGCGTACTCGAACTGGATGCACCTCTGGGTCGACGGGCTGGAGCCGATCGGCGACTTCGTGGCTGCTTGGCACGCCGAGGACGAGCGGGTGGCCGCCGGCTGGGCGCCGTTCTGGCACTATCAGCGGCTCGGTCGTTACGGCGAGCAGCTGGCCGACCTGTCCGCCCGGGTCGACCGGGACCGGGTGCTGGTGCTGCGCTACTGGCAGCTGGTCTCCCAGCCGGTCGAGACCCTGAACCGGGTTGCCCGCTTCCTGGGCATCGGCGAGAACGAGATCGGCACCGTGCCGCCGGACAACTCCCGGCCCTTCGTCCGGTCCGGGCTCAAGACCTCGGTGCTGGGCCGGGTCATCCGCGCCGGGGCGACCGCCGGCCAGCTGTTCCCACCGCGGGTATGGCGTCAGGCGAGCCGTCCGTTGATCGCCGCCCTGCAGCAGGGCGGCTCCCGGCAGCGGCCGCGGCTCGCTCCCGAGCAGCGGTCGGCGCTGCTGAGCGAGTGCCTGGACGACCTCGCCCTGCTGGAGCAGGTGCTCGGTCAGTCGTTCGAGGACTGGCGCTCGGTCACCGGCCGCGGCTCCTTCGCGGACCGCAAGGGCGCGAGCTAGCTGTATCGCCGGCGAGCATCGGAGGTCTGCGCGGGCGCTGTCTGGACGACCAAACGAGCACGACCCTGCCGGTCGCAGGCGTCAAACCGTGGTGGTGCGAGTGCGGGAGGAAGACAGCGGCTCCGAGCGCAGGCCGGGTGCTTAGCCGGCCTAGAAGACCGAGCTCATCAGGTCGTGGGAGCCGTCAGGGCGGGCGGCCTCGAAGTAGAAGCGGGTGCGGCTGTCGGGCAGCGGCACGGCGCTGACGTAGCGGAGGGCGCCGTCGCTGTCCGGTGAGGTGGCGATCGGGCCGTCGCCCTCAGCCACCAGTAGGCCGCCGGTGGCCCGGGCCAGCCCGGTGGTCTCGTGCCAGTTGGCCGCGGCAGTGGCCCGGCCGTCGTAGAGCACGGTCAGCGGGTCGAGGTCGAGCACCGCGGTGACCCGGGCTCCCCGCTCGTCCCACGAGCCGGGAGTACCCCGGAGCACCTCGCCCCGGTCGGTCCAGGTCAGCCCGTCGCGGCTGATGGCGTGCCGGGTGACCATCCGGTCCTCGTGGCCGGGCCGGTCGAGGGGGTGGCAGCAGACCCACAGGTGCCAGAGGGGACCGTCCCGGAGGATCACCGGGTCCTTGACCGCCCAGGACCGGTCACCCGGCAGCACCACCAGGCGTCGGCCGCGGTTCAGGCCCTCCGGCGTACGCGCATCGACGGCCTCGATCCACCAGTGCTTGGACTCCGGGGTGGCACAGCTGAGGTAGAGCCGCCAGCCGTGGTCGGTCGGCATGATCACCGGCCGCTCGAAGGAGGCGGCCCGGAAGGCCTCGCGGCTGACCTCGGTGACCGGGGTGAACCGTACGCCGTCGCCGGACCGGGCGACGATCACGGAGACCCCACGGCCCTCGTCCAACGGTCGGCGGACCCGGTAGGCGAGCCAGAAGACGCCGTCCACCAGCACGCAGCTCGCCGCTCCAGCCCAGTTGCCGGGACCCCGACCCGGCGCCGCGACCACCACGTCCGCGTCGGCGTAGCAGGGTCGGCCCAGATCGGCACGGGCAGTCACGGCACGAACCCTAGCCGGAATGTGTACTTCACCTCGGCGCTTCCCGACATATCAACACTTTCCAGCACCGTCCGCGCGGAAAGTTCTCCCACCTGTAACACCTACTGTGTCAACTTCCGACAAGGGGAACTACACCCGTGGAATACTGACGCCAACTCGGGGGAAGACGGCCCCGCAGGCTCGTGCGAGGTCGACGACCTCGAGGAGCCGGATGCCTGTCGCTTCGCTCAACCCGTCGGACCGTGTGCGCGGCCGGCTGCGTACCGTGCTCGCCGCACTGATCGGCCTGGCGACCCTGGTCGCGGTCATGCTGGCCGATCTCAACAACGACGTGGCCGCTCGGCCGGCACCCGACGAGATCGGCGCCGCCGCTCTTCCAGACCGGACGAGCGTGGCGGCCACAACGGTGGTGGCTCGCAAGCCGAGTGCCTTGACCACCGGCGTGCCCGCCGGCACCAGTCTCCGGGTGCACCGTGGGGACCTGGTGATCACCAAGGCCGACACTCGCATCGACCGCCTCGACATCCACGGCTTCGTGGTCGTGAAGGCCCCGCGGGTCAAGATCACCCGGTCGATCGTCCGCGGCGGGAAGAGCCCCAGGACGGCCATGGGTCTGGTCACGAACTACGGGCAGCCGGGCCTGGTGATCGAGGACAGCCTGCTGAAGCCGGCGTATCCGTCGGTCTACGTCGACGGCATCAAGGGCTGGAACTTTACTGCCCGGCGGGTACACGTGGTCGGGAACGTCGACTCGATCAAGATCCACGGCGACAACGTGTGGGTGGAGAAGTCGTTGCTGGAGAACACCACCCGGTTCACCTCGGACCCCTACCAGGGCGGCGGAGCGACGCACAACGACAACATCCAGGTGATGAAGGGCCGCAACATCACCATCTGGATGAACACGATCCGCGGTGCCCAGAACTTCGCCATCCTCGGCTCGGCCAACATCGGCAGCACCCCGAACCTGGTCATCCGGGGGAACTGGCTGGACGGCGGACACTGCACCGTCAAGCTGCAGAGTCTGAGGAGCTACCGGCTGAAGGTGCAGCTGGCCCACAACCGGTTCGGGCCGAACCGCAGGATCGCCTACTGCCCGGTGCAGGCCGAGCCGCAGGTCACCCTGTCCGCCTGGAACAACCTCTACGAGCGGAACCGCCGGCCGATCGCCATCTACCGCGGCCGCTAGCCCCGACCCGGGGCCTTCGCGGACGGTCCGAGCCGTCGAGAGTGGGTCCTCTCGACAGCTCGGACGGTGGTCCCGCTGGTCCTCGCGCCGGTCAGGGGATGTTGACGGCCTGCAGGTCGTCGAACCGGAAGGTCACCGGAAGGTTGGTCACCGTCGAGGTCAGGTAGCTGACCAGGGCGATGCCCCCGGCGGTCTGCAGGCCCGCCGTCGAGTCGGTCGTGGTGAGCTGCCACGACGACGGCTCGGTCTGGGTGGTCTTCCAGACCTTCGCCCGCACCGTGGTGGGTGAGGTCCCGCTCACCTCCAGCCGGATCTGCAGGGTCGAGCCGACGGTGTAGTTGAACGCCGACCCGAGGTTCGTCGTCACCAGGGTGGTCTCGGCGTTGTTCACCACCCGGACCAGGTAGAGGGTCAGGACGCCGTTCGACGCGATCTTGACCTTGGCCCGGTAGTCGTTCGTGCCGGTGGCCCGGCCGCCGACCGAGACGAACGACCCACCGCCGTCGGCGATCTTGTCCGCCGACACCTTCACCGTCGTCCGGGTCGAGGTCGACCCGACCGACTGCAGCGCCACCCGCGGACCCGAGGCGCCGGCCACGACCCGCATCTGTCCGGCACCGTTGTTCACCGAGAAGATGCTGGCCGTCCCGTACCTGGTCCACGCGCCGCCGGTGTCGGCGGTCCCCCAGCCGTCGGTCACCGTGCGCCCGAAGGCGTCCTCGGCGAGCGGACCGACCGGCACGCTGATCGTCACAGCCTTGGTCACCGCATCGGTCGCGCCGTCGTCGTCGGTCACGGTCAGGGTCACCTGGTAGCTGCCCGCGGCGGCGTAGGTGTGGTTCGGCTGCGCCGCGGTGCTGGTGGCACCGTCGCCGAAGTCCCACGCGTAGGACGCGATGGTGCCGTCGGAGTCGGACGACGAGGTGCCGTTGAACGACGCGGCGAGCCCGTTGGTGCTGCTGGTGTAGGCCGCCGTCGGCTTGACGTTGGCCGCCGCGGTCACGGTCTTGGTCACCGAGTCCGAGTCACCGTCGTCGTCGGTCACGGTGAGCTTGACCTGGTAGCTGCCCGACTGGGCGTACCTGTGGTCCGGAGAGGCAGCGGTGCTGGTCCCCCCGTCCCCGAAGTCCCAGGCGTACGCGGCGATCGTGCCGTCGCTGTCGGTCGACGTGCCGGTGAACCTCACAGCGAGGTTGTCGGCCGCGAAGGTGAAGTTCGCCGTCGGCGGCTCGTTCGGCACCTGGCCCTGGCCGCGAGCGAAGTGGTTCTGCACCTCCGCGGCTGACAGCGCCCGCGGGTACACCGCGACGTCGTCGATCGTCCCGGCGAAGTACGCGCTGGTCGGCGCGCTCGGCCACGACCCCAGGGAGTCGCCACCGACCCGCCAGTAGCCCATGTAGCCCTGTGCGGTGGTCACATCGGCCCGGCTGGCCACGCTGGCGCCGTCGACGAACAACGCCATGCCGGACGGGCTCAGCGAGGCCACCACGTGGTGCCACTGGTTGTCGTTGTAGGCGGCCGTCGAGGTGATGGTCTGGACGCTGCCCGGGTAGACCCCGAAGACCAGCCGCCCGGTGTTGGTCATGTAGACGTGCCGGTCGAAGCTGCCGCTGTTGGTGGCGTTCTGGTTACCGAAGCCGATGATCTTTCCGCCCCGGGTCGTGTTGGTCCTGAACCAGGCCTCGGTGGTGAACACCTTCAGACCGTCCTGCTTGGTCCCCGACGCCATCCGACCGTTGGTCGTGCCGTCGAAGGTCGTCGCGCGGTTGGCGTCCCCGGCGATGGCCCCGGCGGCGCCGCGGGTCACCCCGGTGCCCAGGGACGCGTTGTCGAAGCCGGCCCAGTCGGTGACCGCCGTCCCCGAGCTCTCGCCCAGCCGCCAGTAGCTGGACGCCTCGTCGTTGAGCACGCTCCGGGCGTAGGGCGAGATCGTGCCCTCGGCCGAGGCGACGATGCTCACCGTGTCGGAGCGAGCCTCGTTGCCCCAGGGGTCTTTGGCGAAGACCCGGTAGCGGTATGTCTGACCAGGCACCAGGCCCTCGTCGAGGAAGCCCATCGCCGGCCGGTTCCACTCCGAGGAGACCTGCGTCGTGGTGTAGATCGGGTTGGCGATGTCTCCGTTGCGGATGACCGAGTAGGTCAGCTGCTCGTTGTCGCGGTCCCAGTTCGCCGGCCAGCTGATCTTGACCGTGCCGCTGGCCCAGGAGGCCAGGTTCGGGTTGAACTTCGATCCGGTGAACTCCGGGCCGATCTTGTTCGGCGCGATCTCCCGGACCGCGTACCGCACCAGGCCCTGCTGGGCGACGCTGCCGGCCCGCGGGAACTCGCCGCCGATGGTCACGTAGTCGGCGTTGCCGGTCACGTTCCAGCCCGCCTGACCCTGACCGGTGAAGGTGCCGTTGGTCAGCGCCGGGATCCACTTCAGCAGGCTCGGCGCCGGATTGCCCTCCCAGTTGAAGTAGCCCAGCGGGTCCCGACCGAGGGTGCCGGTCACGGCCTTGGTGAAGGCGGTGCCGTAGTGCTGGGTCCATGGGTCGGTCTGCGGGAAGCCGTCCGGCAGGTTGCCGCAGTAGTGCGCGTGGCTGGACACGTAGATGACGTCACCCTTGGGGAAGGAGCCGTACGTGTCGCCGTGGCAGTCCTCCACCCACTTGACCACCCCGCCGTTCCAGTCGACCCGGGAGACGCCCTCGAGGTTCCCGCCGCTGCCGAAGACGAAGCCCGAGATGTAGAGGCTGTCGGCATCGACCGACAGTCCGGTGATCGCGGAGTTCGGTCCACCGTTGCGGATCAGTGAGTTGGCGGCGAAGGGCAGCAGCGCTCCGGTGGTCGGGCTGACCGACGCCAGGCCGTACCCGGGATTGGCGGAGCCGTTCAAGGTCGTGAACGAGCCGCCGATGATCAGCTGGCTGTTGTTCGGCGACAGGGCCAGCGAGTGCACGCTGCCTCCCTGGGCGCTCGGCGCCCAGGACAGCAGGGCGCCGTCCGACGCGCGGGCCGAGGCCACCCGGGCGCGGGCGACGCCGCCGACCGCGCTGAGCAGGCCACCGAAGTACACCGTTTCGCTGGTCGCCGCGATCGCCCGGACGGTCGCGTCCGGCTTGGGCTGGAAGGAGCCGATCAGGTTGCCGGTGGCCCGGTCGAGAGCAGCGATCCGGTTCCGGGTCTGTCCGTTGACCGTGGTGAAGCTGCCACCGATGTAGAGCCTGGTGTTGTCGGGTGAGGGCACGATCGAGAGCACGTCGCCGTTGGTGGTCGGAGCCCACGCACTGATCAGAGCGCCGGTGCGGATGTCGTACGCCAGCAGGTTGGCCCGCGGCGTGGTCGAGGTGCCCGCCGCCGCGCCCGCCGGCCGGGCGGTGGTGAACCGGCCACCCACGTACACGGTGTTGCCGATCACCCGCTGGGTCCACGCGACGCCGTCGATCTGCACGGTGGGCAGCGGATCCGCCGCCACGGTCACCGGCGTCTTCGGGTCGGCCGGGTTCGGCGGCCGGGTGTCGGCTTTCGCCGGCGCCACCGCCAGGGTCGACCACGCGAGAGAGAGCGCGGCCAGCAGGCCGACCCCCAGCCGGGCCAAGGACTTCTTCACTGCGTTCCCCGTTCACACCACGACTGCCCGCTCGTTGGGCCAGCCGACCTGGTTACTCGTGCGAGCACGATCGATTCGCGGCCTCAACGCCAACTGGGCGAGTCGAGCACGCGACCGGACCGGCCGTTGCGTGCGCCGAGACGTCCGAACGACGGTTCCCCGTGTGCCGCGCGCCGGGTCGGATCCAGCCCCTCGCTGACCCCGATCTCGGCGGACAGTAGCGTACGACAAGTTCGAGAGGCCACAGATTCGTTCGCCACCCGGCCGAGCAAGGTTACCCATCTGTGATCTGTTGCCGTGATCGCCGCCGGTGTGGTGTCGATTCGGGGTGGCCCTGCTGAGGCTCGCGCGCGCCCTGGCATTGTCGTAACGTTCGTCGTTCGGTGCGGGGGCGGCTGCTCCGTGTCCCGCCGGAACAGATCAGACCAGGAGTGGAATGGGCAGGCCGGACCGGCCGCCGCGGAGCCGTTCGCCGCGGGAGGTCCGAGCGGAGCCATCACCGGACTCGGACACGGACGCGTCAGCGCCATCGGCACGAGCCGCTGCCGGGGTCTCGGTGCGCTGGAGCTTCGCCGCCGTGCTCGGTCGCCAGATCCCGCAGTTCGCGGCGGCGCTGGTCCTGGCCCGCATCCTCGGTCCGGAGAACTACGGCGTGATCAGCGCGGCGACCGTCTACGTCACCCTGACCACGCTGGTCCTCGACCAGGGCCTGGCCGCCGCGCTGGTCCAGCGCCCGACCCTGGAGCGGACCCTCCCCGGTGCTGTGGCCACGGTCAACCTCGCCTCGGCGGCGCTGCTGGCCGGGTTGACCTGGCTCCTGGCGCCGGCGGTGGCGGCGTTCTTCACCGCTCCCGAGCTGACTCCGCTGCTGCGCGTCCTCGGCATCGGTCTGCTGCTCAAGGGCCTGGCCGTCACCCCGCGGGCCATGCTGCAGCGCGACCTGGCCTTCCGCCCGATCGGGGTGGCGGACATCGGCGGCGGCGTGCTCGGGGCGGCCGCCGGGATCACCGCTGCCGTGCTCGGCGCAGGCATCTGGTCGATGGCGGTGCAGGTGCTGGTGACCGACCTGGTGATCGCCGCCGTGCTGCTCGCCGCCAGCCGCGGGACCGCGCCGAACGCCCGGCTGCGGGAGCTGCGCGGCATCCTCCCGTTCAGCCTGCGCATCTTCGCCAGCAACGGCTTGGCCTATTTCTCCCGCAACGCCGACAACATCTTGATCGGCCGCTTCCTCGGTGTCGCCTCCCTCTCGCTCTACGCCATGGCCTACCGGGTCCTGGTCATTCCGGTCCAGATGATCGGACAGACGGTCAACCGGTCCACGTTCCCGCTGTTCTCCCGGCTCACCGACCAGCCCGACCGGCTCGCCCGGGCGCTGCTGACCACCCTGGAGCTGCTCGCCTTCGCGGCGGTCCCCGCCATGGCCCTGGTCTCGGTGGCGGCGCCCGAGCTGGTCCAGCTCGTACTCGGGCCGGAGTGGCGGGCCACGGTGCCCGTGCTGACCGTGCTCGCGCTGGCCGGGGCCCGGGAGACGGTGTGCAGCGTCGTCGGGTCGACGATGCGGGCCAAGGGCGCCGGAAGGCTGATCTTCCGCTACGAGTGGCTG
The DNA here is from genome assembly GCA_035296105.1 of Propionibacteriaceae bacterium. Taxonomy (GTDB): domain Bacteria; phylum Actinomycetota; class Actinomycetes; order Propionibacteriales; family Propionibacteriaceae; genus Microlunatus. The sequence goes on from DATHBQ010000013.1 coordinate 9,154, forward strand.
GCCACCGGAACCCAGCTCGCCGGGATCGTGATCGGCCTGCAGTTCGGGATCCTTGGCGTCGCCGTCGGCCTGACCGTGGCCGGGTTCGCCCTGATGCCGGTGCTGCTGATCATCCAGCGCCGGCTGACCGGGGTCAGCGTGCGCTCCCAGCTCGGGCGGGTGCTTCCCCCGGCCCACGCGGCGGGATGGGGGGCGCTGGCCTACCTCGCCGTCCGGCTGCTCAGCGACTCCCCGCTGGTGATCATCCTGGCGGGTGGGTTCGGCTACGCTCTGGTCGTCATGTTGGTGCTCTGGCTGGCCCACCGTCGTGCTCTGGTCCGGGTCCTGCAGACCGGGCGCGAGATCCTCACCCCGGCCCGGCGCGCCAGCGGCACCGGCCCTGTGCCCTCCTCCCCCGCATCGTGACGAGCGACCAGCGCGGGCGCCTGTCCCTGGTCGTCCTCACCTACCTGCGGACCGACGACCTCGCCGAGCTGCTCCCCCTGCTCGAGCAGCAGATCTCCACCGTCGGCCACGGCGGCTGCTCGATCCTGGTGATCGACAACGATCCGGCGGGCAGCGCGAGGGACGTCGTGCGCCGCCTCAGCTCACCGTTGGTCCGCTACGTCCACGAGCCGGCGGCCGGGATCGCCCACGCCCGCAACCGCGCCCTGGCCGAGACCGACGACGACGACCTGCTGATCTTCATCGACGACGACGAGCGTCCCCTGGACGGCTGGCTGGCCGCGATGCTCGACGCGTACGCGCGGCACCGCCCGGCGGCCGTCACCGGACCGCTCTATCCGGACTACGAGAACGACCCGGACCCCTGGCTGGTCGCCGGCGGCTTCTTCGTCCGGCGGGAGTTTCCGGACGGTCACCGGGTGCCCGCCGCCGGCTCGGGCAACCTGCTGCTCGACCTGACGCAGGTCCGGCGTCTGGGGTTGCGCTTCGACGAGCGCTTCGGGCTGACCGGCGGGTCGGACACCCTGTTCACCCGCCAGCTGATCGCCCGGGGCGGCGTGGTGGTGTTCGCACCGCGAGCCGGGGTGATCGACAAGGTGCCGGCCACTCGGATGACCCGGCGCTGGACGTTGCGCCGGCAGTACCGCGTGGGCACGACCTGGAGCCGGACCGCTGTGGAGCTGGCTCAGCCCGGTCCCCGTCGCCTGCTGACCCGAGTACAGCTGACCGCCGGCGGCGGGGCCCGGGTCGGCGTCGGCGCCATCCGGCACGCCTTCGGCCGGGCCACCGGGTCGCTCACCCATCAGGCCCGGGGCAGCCGGACCCTGCGGCGGGGGCTGGGCATGGCGGCGGGCGCCTGGGGCGGCACGATCACCGAGTACCAGCGGCCGGCCGGACCCACCGCATGAGCCGGCGGCTCCAGCCGGCGCGGCGCAGCTACCGGTTCGTGCGGAAGAAGGCCAAGCGGGCCTGGAGCCATGTCTGGCTGGCCGGCCTCCGGCTGCGGAACCGGCTGTCCTCCGCCCCAGTGCTCGGCGAGGTTCCCGTGGTCGTGTCCCTCACCAGCTACGGGAGCCGGATCGACACCGTGGCGTACGCCGTCGAGTCCATCGCCGCCGGTCGGGCCCGGCCGCAACGGCTGATCCTGTGGCTGGACGACCCTCACCAGTACGACGATCGTCCGGCGGCCCTGCGGCGGCTCGAAGCCCGCGGCCTGGACGTCCGGCTGACCGAGAACCTGGGGCCGCACAAGAAGTACTTCCCAGCCCTGCCGATCGCCCTTGATGACGGCGTTGCCCTCGCCACCGCCGACGACGACACGCTCTACCCCCGCTACTGGCTCGCGCGGCTGGCGGAGGCGGCGCGACGCCATCCGCAGGACATCCACTGCTACCGGGCCAGCGTCGTCCGGCTCGACGGGGACCGGCTGGCCCCCTACGACCGCTGGCCCCGCTGCCAGGACACGGTCGGCAGCCTGGCCCGGTTCGCCACCGGGGTCTCCGGCGTCTGGTATCCCCCGGCCATGCTCGCCGCGCTCCGTCACCGCGGCACCGAGTTCCTGCGGTACGTCCCGCGGGCCGACGACATCTGGCTGCACTGGGTGGCCGTCCGCTCCGGCATCCGGGTCCGGCAGCTGTCCCGGCTGCCGCGGCACTTCCCGTACATCCCCGGCACCCAGACGCAGACCCTGGTGCAGGAGAACGTCGCCGGGGGCGGCAACGACCGGCTGCTGGCCGGCCTCTACGAGGCGTCCGACATCGCGACGCTGGCGGGGGCCCTGGCCGAGGAGGACGGAGCCGCGTCCCGTCGGGGTATCGCCGGCGCCGCCCGCTGATCCCTTCGCCCCGACCCGGTCTTGTCCAGCGACCCGGCGACCACGATGGCCAGGGCCGCCCAGATCAAGGCGCCGGTCAGGTTCGCGCCGGCCACGGCACTGAAGACGTGCTGCAGCCCGACGGCCGCGAGCGCGGCGACGGTGGCCCCGCGGAGGTAGCCGTGGCGGCCGTAGCGGAGCAGGAGCACCAGCTGCAGACCGAAGTAGAGAGTCGACAGGATCAGGCCGACGTCCACGACGTACATCAGGAACGAGCTCTCCAGACTGGTGCGCAGCCCGGCGTTCCGGGCGACGTCGTAGCTCGCCGTCAGGCCGCGGCCGACGGCGATGTACGACCCCGCTGCCTCGGCCACGAACTGCAGCGCCCGCAACCGGGCGGCGCCGGAACCGCTGTCGTTGGCAATCCGGTTGGCGAGCCCACTCACCAGTCCCGAGGTGAGGGCCAGGTACGCGGCCCCGCCGAACAGCACGGAGGTGAGGGCTCGAGCCCACAGGGCCATCGTGGGCCGCAGGACGGCGTAGACCACGATCAGGCAGAGCACCGCCGTACCCGCCCGGGCCTGCGCGATCAGCGTGCCGACCAGGAACAGCAGCAGCAGCGGTACTCGGACCACGCTGGAGCGCAGACTGAGCGACAGACCCGCGGCGACGCAGAGCAGCACGGCGAAGACCAGCGGGCTGTCGGCGGTACCCATCCAGCGGGAGTAGGTCTCCGGGTCGAACCAGGGCAGCCGGGCGTAGTCGCGCTCGTAGAACAGGATGGAGTCGGCCCGTTGCTGCGCCACCGCGATCAGGCTCTGCACCACCGCAGCCGCGAGGATCACATTGCGCAGACCGAGCAGCCGGCGCGGGTCATCGGTTGCCCCGATCACCACCAGCAGCCAGAGCACGAAGGGTCCGACGATCTGGTCCAGCAGCAGCCGGGACCCACCGCTGCTCATCACCGCACTGGTCCCGGCCGCGCCGAGGACGAAGACGGTGACCACCAGGATGACGAGCGGATGGCGGGCCAGCGCGGCCGCCACCGCCCGCGGGTTGGTGAGGACCTGCATCAGCAGCGCGGACAACACCAGATAGGTCGACGGGTGTGCACCCAGCGGACCCGTCGCCACCCCGGTCAGCCGGTAGCCGGCGATGGCCGGTACCAGGGTCCAGCCGGCGAGCGCCAGGCCGGCCAACAGCACCGGGCGGCGTCGGAGCAGCCAGGACCCGCTCAGACAGACCAGCAGCCACCCCGCGAGCTGGATCACTGCTCGGCGGGAGCCTTCGGCGGCACCGACTCGACCGGACCGGATGCCGGCGACTTGGCGATGACGGTGGGCGCGTCCTCGTCGAGCACGGTCGGCGGTGGCTTCGCCGCCGCGGTCGGCTTCGGCGCCGCGGCGGTGATCGGCGGAGGGGCCGGCCCGGGATCGGGCGGGGTCGTCCCCTCGGCCTTCACGTTCGGGGTGGCGAGGGGCGGAGTCACGGTGGCGGAGGACGGTAGGGCGTCCACCAGGACCGCGGGCGGACGCCCCTTGCCCGATCGTGCGGCCCGGCGCTCGCTCCGGCCCGCCGGAGCCAGGGACAGCACGGCCCCCAAGAGCGGAGCGTTCACGGCGCGGAGGGTTTCCACCGACCGGAGCGCGTCGTCGGCCGCCGTCTCGCCGTGGCGGATCAGCAGGAGCACGCCGTCAGCGTGGCTGGCCGCCACCGCCCCGTCGGCCACCGGGAGCAGCGCGGCGGTGTCGAGCACCACCACGTCGTAGCTCGACCGGGCCGCGGTCAGCAGCTCGGTCATCGCCGCGCTGGCCAGCAGCTCGCTGGGGTTCGGCGGTACCAGGCCGCCGGGCAGTACCCGCAGCTCGTGCTGGCCCCAGACCTGCACGGCGTCCTCGAGCTTCGCGTCGCCGATCAGCACCCCGGAGAGGCCCGCTGAGCCGGAGATTCCCAGCAACCGACCCAGCCCGGGCCGGCGGAGATCGGCGTCGATCAGGAGCGCCCGACGACCGAGCTCGGCGAATGAGGAGGCCAGCTCGACGGCGGTCGTCGACCGGCCCTCGCCGTCGACCGAGGACGCCACGGCCAGCACCTTCACCGGAGCCGCCGTCGGCACGAACCGCAGGTTGGTCCGCAGCTGGCGGATGGTCTCGGCCAGCAGCGGCCGCCGCACCGCCGGGTTGAGGACCGAGACGTTCTTCAGCGCCGGATCCTTGTAGAGGGTGCCCAGGTAGGGGATGCCGGCGGCCACGATCTGGTCCCGGGACCGGAACGATGTGTCCAGCTGGTAGCGCAGCAGCGCCTGGGCGATGCCCACGCCGAGGCCCAGGAGCAGTCCGAGGGCCAGGTTGAGCTTCTCCCGCGGGCTGACCGGGTCGGGATTCAGGGTGGGACCGGAGACCACCGAGAGCCGGATGGCGTTGCGGCTCGGTCGGCTCTCCAGATCATCGATCGTGGCGTCGAGCCGCTCGGCGATCGAGGTGCCGATGACCAGTGACCGCTCCGGCGACGTGTCGGTGACGGTCACGTTCATCAGCACCGTCTCGGGATCGACCGACGTCGAGATCATCTTCTGGACCTCGTCCGGCGGGATGTCCAGGCCGGTGTCATCGACGACCTCGGCGGCCATGTACTCACTACGGACGATGCCGACGTAGGAGTTGATCCGGCGCTGTGCGAACTCGTCGGCCTGGAGCGGTGAGACGCCGGTCCCGGTCGAGGCGACGACGAAGAACGTGATCCGGGTCTCGTACTGGCGCTGCATGGTCAAGGTGATGGCGCCGGCCACGAGCACCCCGAGGACGGTGCACAACAGCACGGTGCGCCAGTAGCGGCGCAAGGCGTCGAGGTGGCTCCGAAGGTCCAGCGCACCACGGGCGTTGGGCCGGCGGTCCGCGGGCGGCTCGGAGACCGGCTGGACGGCCGGCACGTCGGCGGTCACAGTTTGCCCTCGAACAGGATCGTCGGCCGGTCGGCCCGCAGGCTGAACTCGACGACGAGCGGGTTGCGGCCCCGCGCGGGAACGCCGAACACGTACCGTCCCGACGCCTTCCGACCCGCAGCAAGGGTGCCCGGCAGCGGGCTCGCCCCGGGCCCGCTGAGGGTCGAGGCCGGCGTTCGGTCCTTGCCGTAGTACAGGTTGGTCAACGCCAGATCCATCGCGACATCCTCCCCGCTGGTGTTCTCCACCTCGACACTCACCCGGAGAGCCGGCCCGGCTACCTCTCCCGGTCCCTGCGCTTCCCCGTCGACCGACTGGATCCGGCTCACCCGTACGGCGACCCCGTCATCAACAGCGGCCTTCTCCCGTAGCGGCGCCCGGGTGCTGCTGGTGCTCCTCGTCGGCACGACCGACGGCGCTCCGCTCGCGGTTGCCGGTGGCAGGCTGGGTGAGGGCACGGCGGTGGTCGCCGTCGGGACGGGCGGGGTGCTCGGGTCTGCGGCGCTCGCCGCCGGTGTTCCGGTACTGCCGGACGCGCTGGGAACGCCGGAACTGGAGGACGGCCCTCCGGGCGAGGTCCCGTCGGTGCGCCGCCCGGTCGTCAGCACCAAGGCCAGCACCACCGCGGCGACCACCAGGGCCACGGCCGCCGCCAGCAACCCGATCCGAAGGCGGGAACGCGAACCCGCGCCGGGGGAAGCAGTAGACATCCGAACTCTCTGTGCCGAGCGACGAACCGCCCTCGTTGGCGCGATCCGAGTCAGGATAACGGCTCGGTCCGCTCACCCACTCGGGCGTCACCAACTGGTAGACCCTGAGTCACCACGTGTGATCCAGATCACGAGCGGACTGATAACGCTCGAGTTGCGAAACGGCGTGACGGTGACCATAAGATAACGTTCGGATAACGGGGGGGCCGGCATCCGCTGTTCGACATCAACGTCGGACGACCAACACTGGTATGACCGGATGAGGAGACCGTTGTCCACCACAGAACCACGCCGTTCCGCTGAGCAGCCTCGCACGTTGCGTCGACTCCTGCTCGGTCGGCCCACCTGGGCCGGCGTGCTGGCCCGTGGCCTCGGGATCCTCCTCGCCCTCGGCCTGGTCATCGCCCCGGCCAACGCCTTCAGCACCTCGGCCGGTGAGTTCACCATCGCGCCCGGACAGTCGCGCACCATCGAGGTCGCCGACCGGGCCCGCGACGCGTACGGGTCGGTGAAGTTCGTGGTGCCGGAGCAGCGCACCGTCTGGATGGCCCTGCAGTTCCGCGCCGTCAGCTCCTCACTTGGCTATCGCACCCGGGTTCGGGTACTGCCCAACGGTGACGTCTGGGCGGGTTTCTCCCGGGTCACCGACGGCAAGGAGGACCTGCTGGTCAGCGAACCGACCTCGCTCTCGGTGGAGGCGGGGCAGACCGTGGTCATCGAGGGCAAGGTCGTCGGCACCGACCCGGTCGAGCTGTCCGTACGGGTCCGGGTCGAGGGTGTGCCGCAGGAAGCCTGGCAGCGCGTCGCCCAGGACGACTCGGCCGACCTGCTGACCGCACCGGGTAAGACCCGGACCTGGGCCTACCTCTCGCAGGCGGCCACCGAGAAGGCCCGGGTGTCGTTCTCGGCGGCGTCGGTCAAGATCACCGACGTCCCGGAGCCGAAGCCCACGCCGAGCACGGAGCCGAGCCCCACCGCGAAGCCGACCCCGTCAGCGTCCCCGACGCCGAGCACCAAGCCGACGCCGTCGCAGAAGCCGACCCCGTCGCCGACGCCGACCAGGAGCGAGTCGCCCACGCCGACCCCATCGCCGACGCCGACCAAGAGCGCGTCGGCCACGCCGACCCCATCGCCAACACCGACCAAGAGCGCGTCACCGACGCCGACGCCCACCTCGGCCCCGTCGCCGCGGCCCAACCCGGGCGGCAAGCCCTCCGCGGCCACCACGGGCGTCCCCCAGGGCATCGCCCTCAAGCAGCACTACGGCGACATCACGGTGACCAAGGACGGCACCGTCCTCCAGGGGATGGACATCCACGGCTTCGTCAACGTGAAGGCGGCCAACGTCAAGATCATCGACTCGGTGGTCCGCGGCGGGCATGCCAAGGGCTACGCGACCGGCCTGATCACCAACTACGGCTACTCCAACCTGCTGATCGAGGACGTCAGCGTGGTGGCTGAGCACCCTTCGGTCTACTTCGACGGGATCAAGGGCAACAACTTCACCGCCCGCCGGGTGCACGTGGTCGGCAACGTCGACTCGATCAAGATCCACGGTGACAACGTCACGGTCGAGAACTCGCTGCTGGAGGACACCAAGTACTACGCCAACGACCCGTACCAGGGCGGCGGGGCCACCCACAACGACAACATCCAGATCCTGTCGGGCAAGAACCTGACCATCACCGGCAACACGATCCGGGGCGCGTCCAACTTCGCCATCCTCGGCTCGGCCTCGCAGTCGTCGCTTCCCGACCTGGAGATCCGCGGCAACTGGCTGGACGGTGGGCACTGCACCGTCAAGCTGCAGGTGCTGAACGGGCACGGGCAGACTGCCACGGTGACCGACAACAAGTTCGGTCCGAACCGCAAGGTCCGGAGCTGCGCCTTCACGGCCTTTCCGGCGGTCAGCCTGACGGCCCGCGGTAACGTCTACGAGTCCGACGGTTCGCCGGTCAACATCCTGCGCACGAACTCCTGAGCAACGAGCAGGGCGGCTGCTAGAGCCGGGCCGCCTTGCTCGTCACGCCCCGGGTGTCCAGGAACAGCGGGGCCACGGATTCCAGGGCCGCCACGTCGTACTCCCGGTGGTGCTGGACGAGGATGACCAGGTCCGCCGCGACGACGTCGCTCATCAGGTCGGTGGCCCGCCGGACACCCGGCACGGCCCAGGACTCGACGTGGGGGTCGTGGTACATGACCTCCGCTCCCAGCCGGAGCAACCGCTCGGCCAGCGGGGTGGCCGGGGACTCGCGCTCGTCGGCGATGTTGGCCTTGTAGGTCACCCCGAGCAGCAACACGACCGAGCCGTTGATGGCCTGCCGGTTGTCGTTCAGCAGGTTCTGGGCGCGCGAGGCCACGTACGCCGGCATGGAGGCGTTGATCTCCTGGGCCAGCTCGACGAACCGGAACGGGTGACCCAGCTGCTGCTCGACCCTGTGCGACAGGTAGTTGGGGTCAATGGGGATGCAGTGCCCGCCGACACCCGGCCCGGGATAGAAGGCCTGGAACCCGAAGGGCTTCGTCTTGGCCAGCTCGATGACGTTCCACAGGTCGATGTCGAGCTCGTGGCAGATCTGCACCATCTCGTTGACGAGCGCGATGTTGACGTGGCGGTAGGTGTTCTCCAGCAGCTTCGCCATCTCCGCCTCCCGGGTGCCGCGAGCCGGCACGACCTCGGCGATGAACAGCGCGTAGAAGGCCCGGGCCCGTTCGGTGCACGCCGGCGTCACGCCGCCGACCACCTTGGGCGTGTTGGCGATGCCGAACGTCGGGTTGCCCGGGTCGATCCGCTCCGGGCTGAAGGCGAGGGACAGATCGATCCCGACCCGGAGTCCGGACCCGGCCTCCAGGATCGGCTGCAGGAACTCCTCGGTGGTGCCGGGGTAGGTCGTCGACTCCAGTACGACCAGCGCTCCAGGGGCGAGGAACGGCGCGATGGACTGGGCGGCGCCGCGGACCGCCGACAGGTCAGGGCCGCCGTCCTCGGAGAGCGGGGTCGGCACGCAGATGACCACGACATCGGCCTCTGCCACCACACCGGCGTCGCTCGTCGCGCGGAAACCGGCGGCGAGCATGTCGGCGATGTCGTCCTGCCCCAGGTCGTCGACGTGGGAGCGGCCATCGGTCAGCCCCTCCACCACGGCGGCGGACCGGTCCAGGCCGACGACCGGGACTCCGCCGCACAGCGCCTGCTGGGCCAACGGCAGACCCACGTAGCCAAGACCCACCACCACGGTGTACGGGCCGGTGGTCGGCACGGGTGTCGTCACGATGTTCTCCTCGTCTTGCCGGGCTCCAGACACAGCTCTTGCGGACCCGATCCTGGTGCACCGACGCAACCCGGCGTACGGATCGGCAGGATCGGAACGGGGCCGGCGGACACCGGCCGCCGGATCAATGCGAGGTCAGGACCGAGCGCAGCAGCGTGCTCGACGTGTGCACGGTGTAGGGGAAGTAGATCACCCGTACGCCGACCGAGGCCATGTCCGCCTCCAGCTTCACGCCCTTCGGGGTGCCGCGCCAGTCGTCACCCTTGAACAGCACGTCGAACCCGACCCGCTCCCAGACCTGGAGCTTGTTGGGCGAGAAGTCCACCACGACGTCGTCGACCACGGCCAGGTGGCGGATCACCTCGACCCGCTCGTCGAGCGGGATCACCGGGGCCTTGCCCTTCGCCTGGTGCATTGCCTCGTCGGTGACCACGCCGACGATCAGCCGGTCGCACTGCTCGCGAGCCCGCAACAGGATGTTCAGGTGGCCGATGTGGAACATGTCCCACGCCCCCGGCACGTAGCCGACGGTCGGGCCGGGCGGCACGATCGGCTCCCCCTCGCTCGAGCCGTCGGGACCGGCGCTCAGGCCCTCCGGAAGCATCACAGCGCGACCGGACCGGTGGATGC
>DATHBQ010000014.1:0-10059 GCA_035296105.1 Propionibacteriaceae bacterium
GTCTCGGACTTTCTCACCCCCGGCGACCACGAGCTGGACCCCAACGTGGAGCCGGACTGGGAGCGTTCGATGCGCCGGCTGGCGGTCCGGAACCAGGTGCTGGCGATCGAGGTGGTGGACCGCCGCGAGGTGGAGTTCCCCAACGTCGGCGACATGCTGATCCGCGACCCGGAGACCAACTTCGAGCGCTACGTCAACACCGCCGACCCCGACGCCCGGGCCCGCATGGACGCTGCGAGCGCCGCCCAGCGGGAACGAATCCGGATCGCACTTCGTCGTGCTGGTGTCGGACACATTCAACTGCGCACGGACCGGGACTGGGTCCAAGACATTGCCCGGTTCGTGCTGGCCTACCGCCGGGTGGCGAGCATGTTGCACGCCCCACCGCAGGGAGTCGCCAAATGAGCGAGCTGGCCTTCATCGCGCCGGAGCGGCTGTTCATCCTGCTCGTCATCCCGCTGCTGGTCGCCGCCTACATCTTCGCCATGCGGCGGAAGAACCGGCGCGGCATGCGGTTCACCAACACCTCGATGCTCGACGTGGTCGTACCCAAGCAGTCGCAGTGGCGGCGGCACCTGGCCGTGGCCCTGTCGCTGCTCAGCCTGATCACCCTGACCGCCGCGTTCGCCCGGCCGAAGACCCAGGTCGACGTCCCGCGGGAGCGGGCCACCGTCGTGCTGGTGATCGACGCCTCGCTGTCCATGCAGGCCACCGACGTACAGCCGACCCGGCTGGACGCGGCCAAGGAGGCGGCGATCGACTTCGTCACCCAACTGCCGGACAAGTACAACGTCTCCGTGGTCTCGATGGCCGGCTCGGCCGCGGTGCTGGTGCCGCCCACCACCGCCCACAACACGGTGGAGAACGCGATCCTCAGCATCCGGCTGCAGGACTCCACCGCGATCGGCGAGGGCATCGCCGCGGCCCTGTCGGCGCTGCGGCAGGCGCCCAAGGATCCGGACGACCCGGACGCGGTCGCTCCGGGCGCCATCGTGCTGCTGACCGACGGCAAGAACACCGTGGGTCGCGCCCCGCTGCAGGCGGCCGGCGAGGCCAGGGCGGCCGAGGTGCCGATCTACACCATCGCCTACGGGACCGAGAACGGCTACGTCGAGCTGGAGGGCAAGCGCGAACCGGTGCCGGTGGATCATCAGGCAATGAAGGACATCGCTCAGCTCACCGAGGGCCGCTACTTCGCCGCCGCGACCGCCGATGAGCTGAAGACGGTGTACGAGAACATCGGCTCGTCGGTCGGCTACGAGAAGGCCGACCGGGAGGTCACCTCGCGGTTCGCGGGCTACGGGCTGGCCCTGGCCGTCCTAGCAGCACTCGGAGCGATCTCCCTGGGAGCGAAATGGCCGTGACCGTCGCGCACTGCCTGGCCCGAGGTCCGGTCCCGGACGCCTCCGTCGCAGCCATCGGCCCTCGCAGGCTCGGGCTCCCGCCAGGCCCATCCACGCTCCGGCGGCGCCCGGGACCGAATCTCGGGCTGGTGCCGCGCTCCTCTCCGAGCGAGGTGACTGGATGATTCCTCTGCTGTCGTTCCTGGCGCCGAACCGGTTGTGGTTGCTGGCGCTGATCCCGGCGCTGGTGGGGCTCTACCTGTGGCTGGTCCAGCGCAAGAAGAGCCGCAACGCGCAGCTCGGGCGGACGATGTTCGACCTCGTGATCCCCCGTGACCGCACCTGGCTGCGGCACGTGGCGGTTGGCCTGTCCATCCTGAGCCTGCTGACCCTGACCGTGGCCTTCGCCAAGCCCAAGGACCAGGTGTCGGTGCCGCGGGAGCGGGCCACGGTCGTGGTGACCATCGACATCTCGCTGTCCATGGAGGCCGAGGACGTCGAGCCCAACCGGCTCGTCGCGGCCAAGGGCGCCGCCGTGGAGTTCGTCAACTCACTCCCGCCGAAGTTCAACGTCGCGCTGGTCACCTTCGCCGGCAGCCCCACCGTCGTGGTGCCGCCCACGCTCGACAAGGGCTCGGTGACCGCGGCCATCAGCCAGCTGCAGCCGGCTCCGTCCACGGCCATCGGCGAGGGCATCTACGCCTCGCTCACGGCCCTGGCGCAGGTGCCGCCGGACCCGGACAACCCGCGGGCCGTGGTGCCGGCCCGGATTGTGCTGCTCAGCGACGGCAAGACCCAGGTCGGCCGCCGCTCCGACGAGGCCGCCGAGGCCGCCCGCGCCCAGAAGGTGCCGATCTACACGATCGCCTACGGCACCGCCAACGGCTACATCGAGATCGGTGGCCGCCGGGAGCCGGTGCCGGTGGACCGCGACGAGCTGGAGCGGATCTCCCGGATCTCCGGCGGGGAGTCGTACACCGCGACGTCGGCCGGGGAGCTCAAAGACGTCTACAAGGACATCGGCAGCTCGGTCGGCAAGGAGAAGGTCGATCGCGAAGTCACCTCGCGCTACGCCGGGTTCGGTCTCGCGTTCGCCATCCTCGCCGCGCTCGGGCTGATCTCGCTCGGCGCTCGTTGGCCATAGGCGCTTCGCTCGGTTGGGAGGCGCTCGAACCGGTCAGCCGAGGCCTGTTGGCCGGGACTGTTCATCTGGTCTCGATCCCTGCCCACGTCCGTAACAAGCGTTCTCGGCCTCGGCTGACCGGTCCAAGCGCCTCCCAACCCAGCCACTCGCTGATCTCGACCGCGGCGCGGCGCTGGCCCCGGCTCGGAGGCTTCGCGCGGCCGTGACCCGGGCGCTGAGTGTGACTAGGGCGCGTCGGCCGCGGGTTGGTGCGGGTGATGGGATGACGGACGTGGCTGATCTACCCAGACTGGCGGTGACCGGGGCGACCGGGCATGTGGGCGGTGCCGTGGCCCGGGCGCTGGCGGGGCGGGGGATCGAGCAGCGGCTGCTGGTGAGGTCGCCGGAGCGGGCGCCGCAGCTGCCGGGGACCGTCGTACGCGCGGGCAGCTATGGCGACCGGACCGCGGCGGAGGAGGCGCTGGCCGGGGTCGAGACGCTGTTCATGGTGTCGGGGTCGGAGAGCGCGGACCGCCGGGACCAGCACTTCGCGTTCGTGGATGCGGCGGCGGCCGCCGGCGTACGCCAGGTCGTCTACACCTCGTTCGCGAACGCGGCGCCGAACGCGATCTTCACCCTGGTCCGCGACCACTACGCCACCGAGCGGCGGATCGCCGAGAGCGGGATGGCGTACACCTTCCTCCGCGACAACTTCTACCTCGACCTGATGGAGCCGTTCGCCGGCGACCAGCGGGTGATCGCCGGGCCGGCGGACGACGGGCGGGTCGGGATGGTGGCCCGGGCCGACGTGGCCCGCTCGGCCGCCGCAGTCCTGCTCGACCCCGAGGCGCACGCCGGGAGCACCTACACGCTGACCGGGCCGGAGGCGCTGACCCTGACCGAGGCGGCCGAGCGGCTCACCGCCGCGCGCGGCCGACCGTTCCGGTTCCACAACGAGACGCTGGAAGAGGCGTACGCATCCCGAGCCCGCTACAACGCCCCCGACTGGCAGGTCGAGGCCTGGGTGACCACCTACACCGCGATAGCCGCCGGCCAGCTCGACGTGGTCACCGACGACGTCGAGCGGCTGACCGGCCGGCGCCCGACCTCGCTCGCCGAGTACCTGGCCGGCGGGGCGGGCCGCTAGCCTCCACATCCATGGGGCAGGTGGTCGAGAACCTCGCACGGGTTCAGCAGCGGATCGACGCAGCGTGCGAGCGCGCCGGACGGGACCCGGCGGACGTCAGGCTGATGGCGGTGAGCAAGACTCAACCCGTCGCGGTGCTGCGGGAGGCCTACGACGCCGGGCTCCGGCTGTTCGGGGAGAACCGGGTGCAGGAGGCCGTGGACAAAGCTGAAGCGCTGGCCGACCTCGCCGACCTCGAGTGGGCGATGATCGGCCACCTGCAGACCAACAAGGCCCGCGACGTGGCCGGGTTCGCCCGGGAGTTCCACGCCCTGGACGCGGTCAAGGTGGCCGAGGCACTGAATCGGCGGCTGCACGACACCGGCCGGACGCTCGATGTCTTCGTGCAGGTCAATTCCTCCGACGAGCCGCAGAAGTTCGGGCTGCCGCCGGACCAGGTCCCGTCATTCGCCCGTGAGGTGGCCGAGTTCGATGCCCTGCGGGTCCGCGGGCTGATGACGCTGGCCGTGTTCTCCGCCGACGAGGACGCCATAGCCGCCTGCTTCGCGCGGATGCGTACCCTGCAGGACGAGCTGCGCGCCGCCGGTGTGCCCGGCCGCTACGACGAGCTGTCGATGGGCATGTCCGGCGACTTGGAGCTGGCCATCGCCTACGGCGCGACGACGGTCCGGGTGGGGGAGGCGATCTTCGGCCCACGCCGGTGACCGGGACGCGTCTCAGTCCGGCAGGTTGTCGATCGGGATCGGCGGGACCTCGTCGGCGGGCGTGAATCCGAGCACGCGGCCGAGGAAGTACAGCTGCGCCTGCGTCGCGGCGATGATCGTGTCCGCCCGACGGAAACCGTGGCCTTCCCCGTCGTACATCACCAGCGCTACCGGCAGGCCCTTGGCTCGGGCGGCCGCGGCCATCGCCTCGCTCTGGGCTGGCGGCACAACCGGGTCCTCGGTGCCCTGCAGCAGCAGGAGCGGGGCCGCGATGCGGTCGGCGTGGGTGATCGGTGAGCGGTCGAGGTAGGTCTCCCGGGCCTCCGGGTAGGGACCGACCAGCCCGTCCAGGTAGCGGGACTCGAACTTGTGGGTGTCCGCGGCCAGCGCCTCGAGGTCGGCCACCCCGAACAGGCTGATCCCGGCGGCGAAGACGTCGCTGGTGGTCAGCGCCCGCAGGGTGGTATAGCCTCCGGCGCTGCCACCGCGGATCACCAGCCGCTTCGGGTCCGCCCGGCCCTGATCGACCATGGCCTGCGCGCCGTCGATGCAGTCCTGGGCGTCGACGATGCCCCACCGGCCCTGCAGTCGTTCCCGGTACGCGCGGCCGAAGCCGGCGCTGCCTCCGTAGTTGACGTCGAGGATGGCGTAGCCCCGGCTGGTCCAGAACTGGTAGCCCAGTGAGAAGGCTCCGTTGGCGAAGCCGGTCGGACCGCCGTGGGAGAGCACGAGCAGCGGCGGTCGGCGGTCGGGCGGCGCGTCGTAGTCGGGGTTGGTCGGCGGGAACAGCCAGCCGTGCACCGGACCCTCCGCGCTCGCCCAGGTCACCGGCTCGGCTACCGCCACTGCCTCGGGCGGCAGCGTCGCCGGGGCCGCCGACCGCACCGTGGTCCAGCTATCGGCGTCCACGTCGAGCAGGCAGACCTCCGGTGACCGGTCCCGGTGGGCCAGGACCGCCGCCACGAGCCCGCGTCCGGTGGCGACAGCGAGATCGGCGAGGCCGGTGTCGGCGACCGGCACCAGCTCGCCGGTCGACACGGTCAGGATCGCCAGCGACTGCGGACCGCCGCGGTTGATGGCGCAGACGATGCGGTCGTCGTCGAGAACCGCGTACGGCGACTGTCCCAGCGTCCACTGCGGACCGCCGAACTCGGCGTCCTCGACGTGGAGCGGGTGCAGCCCGCCCGGCTCGGCCCGGTAGAGGTTCCACCAGCCGGTCCGGTCCGACAGCAGGATCAGCTGGTCGCCGAGCCATCGCGGCTGCATGGCGGACTCACCGGGGCCACCGGCGACCGCGGTCGTGCTCGTCACCCCGTCCGGCTCGAGGGATGCCACGTTAACCGTGCTCGCATCCCACGGCATGTGGGGATGGTGCCACTCGGTCCAGGCCAGCCGACCGCTGGGAGACAGCTCGGGGGTCGAGTAGAAGTCGGCACCCGCGCAGAGCACGGTGCCACCATCGTCGTTGGGACCGGCAAGGTCCAGGCTCACCAGGGCGTGCACCGGCTCTCCATCGCCGGAGTGGTCCTCGCGCACCGCCAGCACGACGCCGCGGTCGGGGTGCACCCGTAGGTCGCCGAAACGCAGTGGTCCCTCCGGGGTGATCGGCTCCGTTCCGGAGTCGGTCACCCGGTGGACCCGGCCGTCCCGGAAGTCGGTGTAGACCACCACGCCGGCCCGTACGGCGTACTCGCCCCCGCCGTACTCGCACACCCGGCTGCGGACGTACGCCGGGGCCGGGGTGACCTCGCTCGCCGGACCACCGGCCAGCGCCCGCCGCCAGATCCCGACTCGCCCGCCCTGGTGGGCATGGGATTCCAGCCAGTAGAGGTGGTCGCCGTCGACCCGTACCGCAGACAGCCCGACCACCGCGGTGACGAGCGCGTCGACACTGATCGGGGACGCCCAGGTCCCGAAGTCCGCCGTCGGCATGGCGACACTGTAGGCCGTTGATCATCAACGCCGATTCATGATGCACAATGGGGACACAACCGAATCGATCCGCCGGATTGCGGGCCCGTCGTGAGGATGCTGGGGAAGGCAGTTCTCACGGCTGCCGGAGGCACCGCCGATGGAGGATCGTTCATGAGCACGACCCGTGGAGTTCTCTTCGTTCACTCCGCGCCGTCCGCACTCTGCCCACATATCGACTGGGCGGTCAGCGGCATCTTCGGCGTCCCCGTACGCCTGGACTGGATCCCACAGCCGGTCGAGCGCTCGACCTACCGCACCGAGTACAGCTGGAGCGGCCCGGTCGGCACTGCGGCCCGGGTGGCCAGCGGGCTCAAGGGCTGGCAGAAGGTGCGCTTCGAGGTGACCGAGGAGCCGACGGCGAAGTCGGAGGGGGCGCGCTACTCCTACACCCCGACCCTCGGCATCTTCCACGCCGTGACCGGGCTGCACGGCGACATCATGGTGCCGGAGGACCGACTTCGGCACGCCATGGCTCTGGCCTCGCTCGGCGGCGGCGACCTCAACCGCGCGCTGGACGGACTGCTCGGGACCGAGTGGGACTCCGAGCTGGAGCCCTTCCGTCACGCCGGCGACGGCACTCCGGTGCGCTGGCTCCACGAGGTGGTCTAGATCTCTGCGGCCGGGGACGAGCGGAAGCGGAGACCGACCGGGGGACGCCGCGAGCGTGGATGGGCCTGGCGGGAGCTCGAGCCTGCGAGAGCGGATGGTTGCGACGCGGCATCCCCGGTCGGTCGCTGATTGAGCGAGGAGGGGTCAGACCGGGTACAGCCGTTCGCCGGCGACGAAGCGCCGATTGAGATCGGCGAGGATGGTGGCCAGGGCGTCGCGGTTGATCCTGTCCGCCTTGGTGAACCGGATGCAGCTCTTGCCACAGCTGACGTCGCCCAGCTCGGCGGCGTGCTTCTCGGCCACGTACTGACCGTCCTCGAGAGCGCACAGGTACAGACTGATGTGCCGCTTCTGGGCGGCCAGCGCCACCACCGGCCAGTCCATCGGCTGCTTCATCGACTTGCTCTGGTACGGCTGCTCGCCGTAGCCCAGGACCTTGCCCATGCCGTCGGACAGCACGGGGGTCAGGTCGGGAGCGTGCTCGCGGATGAAGGCGTCCAGCTCGCGTAGCTCGGGCTCCCGGTCACCGACGGCGGCGAAGTACTCCTCGCGGGAACCGGCCTGGATCTCCACGGCCAACACGCTACGCCGGCCGGCCGCGCAGGGATACCCTCGAGCATGACCGAGCGGCGGTGGCGCTGGCTCACGGCCGCCGGCACGCTGCTGGCCTGCGCGGTCGCCGCCGGGCACTCGGTGTACCTGTACTGGCTGCCCTGTCGGGGCGCCATGCTGAGCGGCACGATACTGCGCGGCTACGCCTACGGACCGGAGTTCGGCGAGGTCTGCCTGCGCCGGATGGACACCGGGATGCCGTTCCCGTACCCAGGGGAGCCGGCCGAGCAGGTCGCCGGAGCGTGGCCGCTGGGAGTCATCGCGATGGTCCTGGCCGGCCTGGCCTGGCTCATCCTGACGTGGGGCGCCGGCGAAGCGGTCCTGACCGAGGCGGTCGTCGCCGTGCCCGGCCTGCTCACCGTTGGCCTGGCGGTTCACGCCGTCCTGGCCGTCGAGTCGTTCGGCTACGGCGCGGTCCTGATGATCCTGTGGGTCCTGATCGAGGTCACGGCGTTCATCGCGGTCGTCGCGCTGCTGGCCCAGCCGGGGCGGAACCGGTCACCACTTCCGCTGGTGGTGGTGGCGTGGGGCAGCACGGCGTTCGGCGGCTTCCATCAGATCGCCGACTTCGTCGCGATGATGACCTTCAGCGACGCCAACTGGGACGTCCCGCCGGGAACCGGCTACCTGACGACCGCCGTTCTCGCTCTCTCCGCCTTCGTCACGCTGCGGTATGCGCTCGCCGGCCCGTTCCCGACGGAGCGGCGTCGGGCGGCCGCATCCCCGCTCGTCGGCCACCCGACCTGAGTCCTACAGCGGGATGTTGGTGTGCGCTCCGCGCTTGCCTGAGTCGGTCGCGCGGATGGCCGCGGCCAGCGCCGAGCGGGTGTGGTCCGGAGTGACGATCTCGTCGACCACGCCGATCTCGACCGCCTTCTCCACGCCGCCGGCGATGCGCTCGTGCTCGGCGGCCAGCTCGGCCTCCAACTCCGGGCGGACGTCGTCGGCGACCTCGGCCAGCTTGCGCCGGTGCAGGATCCGGACGGCGGCGATCGGCCCCATCACCGCCACCTCGGCACCCGGCCAGGCGAACACCCGCGTCGCGCCCAGGGACCGCGCGTTCATCGCGATGTACGCGCCGCCGTAGGCCTTACGGGTCACCAGGGTCACGCACGGCACCACGGCCTCGCTGAACGCGTGCAGCAGCTTCGCCCCGCGCCGGACCACGCCGTCCCACTCCTGGCCGACCCCGGGCAGGTAGCCGGGAACGTCGACGATCACCACCAGCGGCACTCCGAAGGTGTCGCACATCCGGACGAACCGGGCCGCCTTCTCCGCGCTGAGGGAGTCCAGGCAGCCGCCGAGCCGCAGCGGGTTGTTGGCGACCACCCCCACGGTGCGGCCGCCCAACCGGCCGAGGGCGATGGTCATGTTCGGGGCCCAGCGGGTGTGCAGCTCCACGGTCGAGCCCTCGTCCAGCACCCCGTCGATCAGCGGGTGGACGTCGTAGGCCCGCTTGGGCGACTCGGGCAGCAGGGCGGCCAGGTTCACGTCGTCGACCTCGTCGGCGGTGGCGCCCTGGTCGGCCAGCAGGGTGGTCAGCGCCCGGCCCTGGGCCATGGCGTGCGGCTCGTCGTCGGCGACGATGTGCACCACGCCGGAGCGGCGGCCGTGGGTGTCCGGACCACCGAGCCGCAGCATGTCCACGTCCTCGCCGGTGACCGAGCGGACCACGTCCGGCCCGGTGACGAAGATCCGGCCCTCGGGGGCCAGGATGACGATGTCGGTCAGCGCCGGACCGTACGCCGCCCCGCCGGCGGCGAACCCCAGCACGATGGAGATCTGCGGGATCTGGCCCGACGCCTGTGTCATCGCGTGAAAGATCCGCCCGACCGCGTGCAGCGACAGCACGCCTTCGGCCAGCCGCGCGCCGCCGGAGTGCCAGATGCCCAGGATCGGCACCCGGTCACGCAGGGCGCGCTCGTAGGCCCGGACCACCACGTCGCAGCCGTCAGTGCCCATCGCGCCGCCCATCACCGTGGCGTCGGAGCAGAAGACGACCACCCGGCAGCCGTTGATGGTACCCACCGCGGCGAGCATGCCGGAGTCGTCGTCGGGGGTGATCAGCTCGACCGACCCCTCGTCGAGCAAAGCCCGCAGCCGGAAGTTCGGGTTGCGCGGGTCCTGCTCGCGCGGGATCTTGACCCTGGTCGGTGCCGCCGGCGGGGCCGCCGCGGCGGTGGGTGGGGGAGCGGTGGTCGTCATCGTGTTGCTCCTGAGGTGTAGGAGTTGGTGAAGGCGACCGCCACGTTGTGGCCACCGAAGCCGAACGAGTTGTTGATCGCGGCCAGGTCACCGTCGGGCAGGTTGCGAACCTTGGTGGCGATGTCGATACCGAGATCGGGCTCGGGGTTGTCCAGGTTGATCGTCGGCGGGACCTTGCGGTGGTAGAGCGCTAGCAGGGTAGCCAGCGACTCCAGCGCCCCCGCGCCGCCGAGCAGGTGACCGGTCATCGACTTGGTCCCGGTGACGATCGCCTCGGTGTCCTGGCCCAGCGCCTGCCGGATCACGCCCGCCTCGGTGACGTCGCCCTGCGGCGTCGCCGTC
>DATHBQ010000015.1:0-1565 GCA_035296105.1 Propionibacteriaceae bacterium
GTCGCGTGACCTGCCCGACGAGGTGACCGCGGCCGTCACCTTCCGGTCGTTCCCGCCGCTGCCGACGGTCCCGGAGGTGCTGCGCGGCCGAGCGGTGGTCGGTCTGCGCGCGGTGCACTGCGGGGACCCCGCCGAGGCCCAGGACACAGGCCCGCGACGTACACATCCGGACCCTGCCCCGCGAACCGCGGCCGCTCGACTCCGCGGATATCGCGACCGTGATCGACGGCGCCGACGCCGTGTTCCTCGGCTGCGCCAACGTGCCGGAGCAGGTCGACTTCGAGTGCACCGTGGTCGACCAGGCCGCCCGGGCCGGCGTGGGCCGGATCGTCAAGCTGTCGGCCCAGGGGGCCGACCCCGCAGCCGCCGTGGCCTACTGGCGCTGGCACGCCCAGATCGAGGAGCACCTCCGCGCGTCGGGGGTGCCGTCGGTCGTGCTGCAGCCGAGCTTCTACATGAGCAACCTGTTCGCCGCCACCGAGCACGTCCGCGAGCAGGGCATGCTGTTCGCCCCGGCCGGGGACGCGGCTATCACCATGGTCCATCCGGCGGACGTCGCCGCCGTCGCAGCCGTGGCCCTGACCACCGACGGCCACGACGGCGCGACCTATCTGGTGACCGGACCGGAGGCGATCACCTACACCCAGGTGGCCACCGACCTCTCCACCCGATCGGCCGCCCGGTGGGTTACGCCGCCATCCCGCCGGAGGCGGCTCGCGAGGCCCTGCTCGCGGGCGGCCTGCCCGACTTCGTGGTCGCCCAGCTGCTGGAGATCTTCGCCGCCCTCCGCCGGGGTGAACAGACGGTCACCAGCGACACGGTGCAGCGGCTGACCGGCTGGGCGCCGCAGACGTTCGCCACCTGGGCGGCGACCTACGCCGACGCCTTCCGTCCGGCCGACTCGGTGGCGTTCGCCGGCTGAGCCGCCCGCCAGCGCTCGGCCCGGACCGTGGCCTGGTGGAGCGTGGCGGCCATCTCCTCCGGCGCCGGCTCGGCCTCGTTCGGCGACTCCGGCCAGGTCTCGACGACCTCGGTGGCCCAAGTGGCCCAGCGGTCGATCATCTCCAGGTAGTCGTCCAGGAACCGGCCGGTCAGCACCAGGATGGGAAGCCGCTCCGGGAACGGACCGGTGCCCTGCACATAGCTCGGGGCCACCCGCATGTTGTGCTCGGTCCGCTCGTTGACCCAGGCCCGCAGGTCGGCGAGCGTGGCCCGGACGTCGTCGGTGGTCCCGCTGCCGGCGTAGAACACCTTGAGCAGGTGCTCGGACTCGAATGTCGGCTCGGCGCTCTCGCTGGCCAGCCAGGCGGCGAGGGCGTCGCGGCCGGCCGGAGTGATCGAGTAGACCGTCCGGGGCCGTCGGCCGTGGGCGCCCTTGGTCGCCTCGGCCAACCCCGCGGCCACCAGCTTCTTCGGCTCCTCGTAGAGCTTGCTCCGGGTCCGCGGCCAGAACCGCTTGACCGTGCGCTCGATCTGCGTGGCCAGCTCGTAGGTCGTCCAGGGTTTGATCGCCAGGAGGCCGAGGATGGCGTACGAGGTCGGGGTCAGGCCGGCGCTGGTCATTC
>DATHBQ010000016.1:0-4050 GCA_035296105.1 Propionibacteriaceae bacterium
GACCGGCAGCAGCAGCAGGGCCAGCACGGTGATCACCCAGGACGTGTGGAGCATCACGACCAGCGCCAGCACGACGGCCACGAAGTTGCCCACCACGCCGGAGAGGGTGTCGGAGAAGGCCCGCTGCGCCCCGATCACGTCGTTGTTGAGCCGACTGACCAGCGCGCCGGTCCGAGTCCGGGTGAAGAACGCGATCGGCATCTTCTGGACGTGGTCGAACACGGCCTGCCGCAGGTCAAGGATCAGGCCCTCGCCGATCCGGGCCGACAGCCAGCGTGCCACCAGGCCCACGCCCGCCTCCGCCACGGCGATGACCGCGATGAGCAGGGCGAGCTGGCCGACCACGGCATAGGGCTGCCGGTTGACCAGGGCGTCCACCACCCGGCCGGCCAGCACGGGCGTGGCGACGGCCAGGACCGCGCCGACAACGCTGACCGCGACGAAGCCGGCGAGCGGTACTCGGCGGGGCCGGGCGAAGGCGAAGATGCGACGTACGGTCGCCCAGGAGAAGGGGCGGCGCTCCTGCTGCGCGGTCATCACGCTGTACAGCGAGTTCCAGGCGGCGAACTCCATGCTCATGTGCGGACTGTAGAACTTCGCGCTGACATGAGGTCAAACCTCGATTCTCGGGCGGGGTGGGGTTAACCCCCCGACGAAGTCGGCGGGCAGCCGGATGGGATCGCCGGCCGCGCTCGCCGAGGGTTGAGCCATGACCACCACCGACTCGTACTCCTCACCGACCGAGGTCCTCGACCTCTACGACGAGCTGCCGCCGAGCGCGCCGGCACCCGCCCCGCGAGAGGAAGATGATCCCGTGACCGCGACGATCAAGGGCGCCGGCCGGAACCTGGTGGCGCTGGTCGGCCTGTTCGCGGTGCACCTGGCCGCATTCGTCGTCTGTGTCACGCTGGTCAGCGCGGGGGCCGGCACGATCGTGATCTTCGTCGGCCTGTTCGTCCTGCTGGCCGGCCTCGTGGTGGCCGGCTGGTCGGCGCGGATGACCCGGGCGCTGCTCGCGTACGCGGGAACCGAGCTGCCGGCTCCGGTCTACCCCTCCGCCGGTCCCGGGGTGCTGGGCAAGCTCCGCCGGCTGGCGAACGCCCAGTCCTGGCGGGACCTGCTGCACGTCCTGGTGTCGTTCGTGCTGTCCACCATCACCTTCTCGATCGCCGTCACCTGGGCGGTCGGTGGGCCGGGAGGCGTCACCTATTGGTTCTGGAGCCAATGGCTGCCGGAGAACGACACCGGGCTGCCGGCGTTGCTCGGCTATCCCGGCCGATTCTTCGACGTCACCTTCAACACCGTGCTCGGCCTGCTCCTGGTGGCCACCACCCCGATCGTGCTGCGCGGCCTGATCGGCCTGCACGCCGCTGTCGGCCGGGCCCTGCTGGTCGACGAGCGCTCCGCCCTCCGGGCCCAGGTCAGCCAGCTGACCGAGAGCCGGACCGCCGCCGGTGATGCCGAGGTGCACACCCTGCGCCGGCTGGAGCGCGACCTGCACGACGGGCCGCAGCAGCGCCTGGTCCGGCTGGGCATGGACATCTCTGCCGCCCAGCGTCGGCTGGACGACGACCCGACGCGGGCCCGGGCCCTGCTCGACGAGGCATGGCAGCAGTCGCAGGACGCCCTGGCCGAGATCCGCACCCTGTCCCGAGGCATCGCCCCGCCGATCCTGACCGAGCAGGGGCTGGAGGCGGCTGTGACCGCGCTGGCGGCGCGGGGCAGCGTCCCGACGTCGGTGGACGTGGAGCCGGTCGGGCTGACCGACGCCGGGCTGAACGCGGCCTACTTCGTGATCGCCGAGGCGCTGGCCAACCTGGAGAAGCACAGCCAGGCCACGCAGGCCTCGGTCGAGGTCCGCAGCGTCGGCGCCCTGGCGGTGATCAACGTGACCGACAACGGCGTGGGCGGCGCCTCGCTGGCCCGCGGCCACGGGATGGCCGGACTGGCCGACCGGCTGCACGGCGTGGACGGGACCCTGACGGTCTCCTCGCCCGTCGGCGGACCGACCCAGCTGACCGCGACGCTCCCCCAGGTCTCCGGCGGCTGACCCCTCCTCCGGCACCTCACCGCGAAACCGGTCAGTTGCGGCAGCGAATCTCCACGAGACGCTGCCGCAAGTGACCGGTTTCCGGAGGTACTGACAGGCTGGGCGGTGTGCGCGTGGTGGTGGCCGATGACTCGATGCTGCTGCGCGAGGGCCTGGTCCGGCTGCTGGACGAGGCCGAGTGCGAGGTGGTTGCGGCGGTCGCCGACGCCCCCACCTTCCTCGCCGCGGTCGACGAGCACCGGCCGGACGTCGCGGTGGTCGACGTCCGGATGCCGCCGACCATGACCGACGACGGCCTTCGCGCTGCCGTCGAGGCCCGCCGCCGGCAACCCGAGCTCGGCGTACTGATGTTGTCGGCCTATATCGAGCGCTCGTACGCCGACCTGCTGCTGTCCGACGGTCGGGGCCGCGTCGGCTACCTGCTCAAGGACCGGGTGGCCTCGTTGGACGTCCTGGTCGACGCCCTCCGGACGCTTACCGCCGGCGGCACGGTGCTGGATCCCGAGGTGGTGGCCAGCTGCTGGTGGCCCGGCGAGCCGACCCGCTGGCCGCCCTCACGCCGCGGGAGCGCGACGTGCTGCAGCTGATGGCCGAGGGCCGCAGCAACGCCGCCATCGCCGAGAAGCTGGTGGTCAGCGGCGGCGCCGTCGAGAAGCACGTGTCCAACATCTTCGCCAAGATCAACCTGCCCGACCTGGGCACCGACAACCGCCGCGTGCTGGCCGTCCTCGCCTGGCTCAAGGGGCGATAGTGAGGTCGCCCTTCACCCTCGCTCAGGACCGGGCGACCCTCGTCGCAACCATCCGCCCTCGCAGGGCTCGGGCTCCCGCCAGGCCCATCCATCTCGACAACGGCCCAGCCGCCGCTCCGCGGGTCGCCCGGTCCTGAGCGAGGGTGTCACAGCCGCATAGCCCAGCGGCGAGGTCGGCACAGATCGCGCGGCCACAGCGACGCGGTCGAGTAGCGTGAGCGCATGGCCACCGAGCGGATCGAGCTTGAGGTCGGCGATCGGGTGGTCAAGATCAGCAATCCGGACCGGGTCTACTTCTCCGCCCGTGGTGAGACCAAGCTCGACCTGGCCCGCTACTACCTCTCGGTGGCCGACGGCATCGTCAACGCGCTCTACCACCGGCCGTGCATGCTGCACCGCTTTCCCGATGGCGTGGACGGGGAGAAGGTGCACCAGAAGCGGCTGCCGCGGGGTGCGCCGCCCTGGATCGAGACCGTCCGCGTGCACTTCCCGCGCTTCAACCGCGACGCCGACGAGCTGTGCGTCAGCCACCCAGCGGACGTGATCTGGGCGGTGCAGATGTCCACCGTCGAGTTCCACCCCTGGAACTCCCGCCGGGACGACGTCGAGTCACCAGACGAGTGGCGGATCGACCTGGACCCGATGCCCGTCGCCCGCTACCGCGATGTGCAGCAGGTGGCGGTCATCGTCCAGGAGCTGCTGGCCGAGCTGGGCGCCGTCGGCTACCCCAAGACCTCCGGCGGGAAGGGCCTGCACGTCTACGTCCGGATCGTCCCGGAGCACGGGCACCCGGATGTCCGCCGAGCGGCCTGGGCGTTCGCCCGCGAGGTGGAGCGCCGGGCCGACGGACTGGTCGACCTGACCTGGTGGCGCAAGGACCGCGACCCCGGGTCGGTGTTCGTGGACTACAACCAGAACGCCCGGGACCACACCATCGCCTCCGCCTACTCAGTACGCGGCACGCCGCTGGGCATGGTGTCCGCCCCGGTCCGCTGGGACGAGATCGCCGACGCCGACCCCCGGGACTTCACCATCGCCACCATGCCCGCCCGGTTCGCGGACATCGGGGATCTGCACGCCGACATCGACGACCATCCCTACCGGCTGGACACCCTGCTGGAGTGGGCGGACCGGGACGAACGCGAGAACGCCGCCGTACCGGCGGACGCCGACTGACCGGCATGCGCGCTGAGCTGTCGAAGCGCGGGCGCCTCTGCCCTCGACAGGCTCAGGGCGCAGAAACCGCATC
>DATHBQ010000017.1:0-4554 GCA_035296105.1 Propionibacteriaceae bacterium
AACCGGTCGAGGTGAGCGACCTGGGCAGGCGTGTACGGCCGGGTGACCCGTGGGGGCTCGGCGATCCGCACCACCGTGTTGCGGTAGCTCATCGTGGTCTGCGACGGCTCGGTCGCCCCGGTGATCGCCGCGCTCGTCGACGGGTGCGGGGTCGCCGCCAAGGGGATGTGGCCCTCGCCGGCGAACAGCGCAGAGGTCGGGTCCAGCCCGATCCAGCCGGCACCCGGGACGTACGCCTCGGCCCACGCGTGCAGGTCGGTGAAGTCCTCGCGCGGTTCGGGGGGACCCTCGATCGGCGCGACGTCGGGCGCGACCTGGATCAGGTACCCGGAGACGAAGCGGGCGGCCAGGCCGTAGTGCCGCAGCGCGGTGACCAGCAGCCAGGCCGAGTCCCGGCAGGACCCCATCCGGGCGGTCAGCGTCTCGTCCGGGGTGTGCACCCCGGGCTCCATCCGCAGCGAGTACCCGACGTCGCCGTTCACCGCGGCGTTGACGGCGCCGAGGACGCTGACGGTGGTCTGGTCCGCGAAGTCGGCAGCGGACCGCTCGGCCAGCCACTCGGTGAGGACCGGGCCGGCGGTGTCACCGGAGGCCTCGAGGTAGGGCCGCAGGCCGGCGGCCACCTCCGGCGGGTACTCGAACCCGAAGCGCTCGGCGTACGGCTCGACGAAGAAGTCGAACGGGTTGATCACCTGCAGGTCGGCGACCAGCCCGACGGTGATGTCGAGCTCGGCGGCCTTGCCCGGGAACACCACCCGGGCGACGTGGTTGCCGAACGGGTCCTGCTGCCAGGAGACGAAGTGGTCCTCCGGCCGGATCCGCAGCGTGTACGCCTCGATCGGCGTCCGGGTGTGCGGGGCCGGCCGGAGCCGGACGACGTGGGGGCCGATCCCGATCGGCCGGTCGAACCGGTA
Organism: Propionibacteriaceae bacterium; assembly: GCA_035296105.1. Classification (GTDB taxonomy): domain Bacteria; phylum Actinomycetota; class Actinomycetes; order Propionibacteriales; family Propionibacteriaceae; genus Microlunatus. The sequence goes on from DATHBQ010000017.1 coordinate 915, forward strand.
GGTCGTCTGGTGCTCGAGGGCGACCTTGATGCTCACGGCGTGCTCATCCGGGCATCAGTGGAGAGCCTCAGTAGCGGTAGTGGTCTGTCTTGAAGGGCCCGGTGGTCGGAACCCCGAGATAGGTCGCCTGCTTCGGCGTCAGCTCGGTCAGGCGTACGCCGAGCGCGTCGAGGTGCAGGCGGGCGACCTCCTCGTCGAGGTGCTTGGGCAGGACGTACACGCTGAGCGGGTACTCGTCCGGCTTGGTGAACAGCTCGATCTGGGCCATCACCTGGTTGGTGAAGGAGTTGCTCATCACGAAGCTGGGGTGCCCGGTGGCGTTGCCGAGGTTCATCAGCCGGCCCTCGCTGAGCACGATGACCGACCGCTCCTCGCGGCCGTCCTCGGCCGCCGGGAACCGCCACTCGTCCACCTGCGGCTTGATGTTGATCCTCTTGGCGCCGGGATAGGCGGCCAGTCCCGCCATGTCGATCTCGTTGTCGAAGTGGCCGATGTTAGACACGATCGCCTGGTGCTTCATCCGGCTCATCTGGTCGGCGGTGATCACGTCCACGCAGCCGGTGGCGGTGACGTAGATGTCCGCGTACGGCAGCACGTCCTCCAGGGTGGCGACCTGGTAGCCGTCCATCGCCGCCTGCAGCGCGCAGATCGGGTCGACCTCGGTGATGATCACCCGGGCGCCCTGGCCGCGCAGCGACTCGGCGCAGCCCTTGCCCACGTCGCCGTAGCCGCAGACCACCGCGACCTTGCCGCCGATCAGCACGTCGGTGGCCCGGTTGAGGCCGTCGATCAGCGAGTGCCGGACGCCGTACTTGTTGTCGAACTTGGACTTGGTCACCGAGTCGTTGACGTTGATCGCCGGGAAGAGCAGCGCGTTGGCCCGGAGCATCTCGTACAGCCGGTGGACGCCGGTGGTGGTCTCCTCGGTGACGCCCTTGATCGCGTTGGCCACCTCGACCCAGGAGCGCCCCTCAGCCAGGGACCTGCGGAGCAGCTCGAGGACGACCTTCCACTCCGCCGAGTCCTCCTCGGTCGGCTCGGGCACCTCGCCGGCCTTCTCGTACTCGACGGCCTTGTGCACCAGCAGGGTGGCGTCGCCGCCGTCGTCGAGGATCATGTTGGCGAACTCGTCGTCCGGCCAGGCCAGGATCTGCTCGATGCATTCCCAGTACTCCTCCAGCGTCTCGCCCTTCCAGGCGAACACCGGGATGCCCTGCGGGTCGTCGAGCGTCCCGTTCGGGCCGACCACCACCGCGGCGGCGGCGTGGTCCTGGGTGGAGAAGATGTTGCAGCTGGCCCAACGCACGTCGGCGCCGAGCGCGACCAGGGTCTCGATCAGCACGGCGGTCTGCACGGTCATGTGCAGCGAGCCGGCGATCTTGGCTCCGGCCAGCGGCTTGCTCTCGCCGTACTTGGCCCGCATCGCCATCAGCCCCGGCATCTCGTGCTCGGCAAGACTGATCTCCTTGCGTCCGAAGTCAGCAAGGGTCAGGTCGGCTACACGAAAATCCATGGCCGTCAGCCTAGGCGATACTTCCGCCGACACCACCCGACGCCACACTCCGGGCGAAGTCACGACAGTGGGCCAGCATTGCTGCGAGCGTCGGGATCGAGCGCCGCCGAGCGCCACGACGGCCTTGGTTCCCCCTCGGTGCTTACCGGGCGATCCTGCGAGACCGCATCTCGTCGATCAGTCGGCGTCGGTCCGACCGAGGCCGACCGACAGGTAGACCGCCGCGAACATCCCGGTGTGCAGCAGGGTCGCGTAGCGCTCCACGTCGGACCCCGTCAGGTGGGCGATCGGGCACACCCGTATGTCGTTGCGCTCGGCCGCGACGGCCAGCCGGGTGTGGTCGGTGCGGATCATCCCGTCGTGGTTGCCATCGTCCAGCATCACCAGCGCGGGGCGTCGGTCGGCGGACGGACCATCGGTGAACGGGTCGGCGAAGGGGTCCCGCGGGACCACCGACTCCAGCACCGTCAGCAGCGCGTCGGCATCGGCAGCCAGGGCCGCCCGGCCGCTGCCCGCCCGCAGCGCCTCGGCGATCCGCCGGCTGGCCCGGGCGGCCAGCACCGAGCCGCCCCAGATCAGCGGCTGGGCATCGGCCAGCCCCAGGGCAAGGTCCTTGGCCGGGTTCTCCGACACGTCGGCGTAGGGCGAGCAGTCCTCGGCCACCCGGTCCATGGCGTCGGCCACGGCCTCGGGATAGACCTCCGGCCCCAACTGCATCTTGTGCAGGCCGTCGAGGACGACGATCGCGGCGGCCAGCGGGTCGGCGGTCGCCGTCGGCAGCAGCACGGTGGACCGGGACCCCGCGTGCTCGGCGATCAGCGACTCCGCCGGGCAGGCGATCAACAGCTGCGCGCCGCGTCGGACAGCCTCGTGCACCGAGGCCATCAGTCCGGGCGAGGCGCCGTCGCTGGCCATCACCACCACCAGGTCCAGGGCGCCGACCCACCCCGGCAGGCCGTGCGTCGGCCAGGCGACGAAGGGCACTGGGCACACCGGCTCCAGCATCGCCCGGATGAATCGCGCCTCACCTCCGGCGGCTATCACCGCCCGTGGTCGCGGCAGCCCGCGCAGGTCGGTGATCGGGTCCCGGGAGCCGGCGGTCTCACGGCGTACCCGGGCACCCGCTTCGGCCAGCCGGCGCAGGATCGGCTCGGCCGTGGCCAGGGCGCGCCGGTCCTCCAGCCGGGAGTCGTCGAAGATCACGAGCCGTCGGGGCGACGGGCCTCGTCGATCAGCAGCACCGGGATGCCCTGGCGGACCGGGTAGGCGAGGCCGCAGTCCGGACCTAGGCAGACAAGCTCGTCGCGGTCGTGGTCGACGGCGAGCGCTCCGTGACAGTTGGGACAGGCCAGGATCTCCAGCAGCTCCGGCGCCAGGTCGACCGCCATCTCCACCCCTCCTTCGCTCGCCACCCGGGGCGCGCGCCCGTGTGTTGTCGGCGCGCCGGGGGTCAAGGGGGTCGCCCCCCTCGCTCAACTCTGAGTCCGGATCAAACCTAACGTCTCGTCGCGCAGCGCGGCCATGTCCGACGCGCGGCGCGCCTCGACGTTGAGGCGGAGCAGCGGCTCGGTGTTGCTGGGCCGGACGTTGACCCACCAGTCGGGTCCGGCCACGGTCAGGCCGTCCAGCCAGTCCTGGGTGCCGCGGTCGGAGAACGCCGCAGCCACCTTCTCCATCACCGCCTGCTGGTCGACGACCTCGGTGTTGAGCTCGCCGGAGGCGGCGTACCGGTCGAATCGCGCGACCAGCTGCGAGAGCGGCCGGTCGGAGCGGCCGGCCAGGGCCAGGACGTGCAACGCGGCCAGCATGCCGGTGTCCGCGCCCCAGAAGTCCCGGAAGTAGTAGTGCGCGGAGTGCTCGCCACCGAAGATCGCCCCGCGCTCGGCCATCGCCGCCTTGACGAAGGTGTGCCCGACCTTGGTGACTACGATCTCGCCCCCGGCCTCGGCCACCACCTCCGGTACGGTCCAGGAGGTGATCTTGTTGATCACGATGGTCGCTCCCGGCTCGCGGGCCAGCTCCTGGCTGGCGATCATGGCCGTCACCGCCGACGGGGTCACCACCTCGCCCCGCTCGTCGATGATGAAGCAGCGGTCGGCGTCGCCGTCGAAGACCAGAGCCAGGTCC
>DATHBQ010000018.1:0-2380 GCA_035296105.1 Propionibacteriaceae bacterium
GCCGGTGAGCTGGACGAGTCGGTCCTCGTGTTCGTGGAGATCCCGTACGCCCCGGGTTGGGAGCGGGCCGTCGAGGAGGTCGAGGGGGCGGGCCTGCTCGGCAAGATCCGCACCGGCAGCCCGGACAACTCGGGGACCCCGTCGTACGTCCAGCTGGCCGAGCAGCTGCGGGTGCTGGTGGAGGCCGACCTGCCGTTCAAGGCGACCGCCGGGCTGCACCACGCCCAGCCGACGCCGGGCGCCGGCCCGGATAGGCCGCTGCAGCACGGGTTCGTGAACCTGCTGATCGCGGTCGAGGCCCTGGTCGAAGGAGCCTCCTCGGCCGAGGTGGCCGACCTGCTGCGGACCGGCGATGCCGCCTCGGTCTCGGCCTGGACCGACGAGACGGTGGCCCGGGTGCGTCGGCGGTTCCGCAGCTTCGGCTGCTGCGGAGTGCTCGATCCGATCAACGACCTGGTCACCCTGGGGCTGGTCGAGGAGCCGCAGTGAGCGGGTTCAGCGACGAGCTGCCGTACGGGGTGTTCTCGCTCCCGGACCAGTCACTCCGGGTCGGGGTGGGGATCGGGGACCGCGTGCTCGATCTGGCAGCGGCCCTGGCCGGCGGCGAGGTCGACCCCGCGACGTTCACGCAGCCGAGTCTCAACGCCTTCCTCGCCCAGGGCCTGGAGGCCTGGGCCTCGACCCGCCGTGCCGTGCAACGTCTGGTCAGCCGCCCGGAGGACCTGGAACCGCACCTCGTCCCGCTGGATCAGGTGCGGCTGCACCTGCCCATCGAGGTGGCCGACTACGTCGACTTCTACGCCTCGGAGCACCACGCCGGCAACGTCGGACGGATCTTCCGGCCGGACGGGCCGCCGCTGACCCCGAACTGGAAGCACATGCCGATCGGCTACCACGGCCGGGCGGGCACGGTGGTGGTCTCCGGCAGCGAGATCGTCCGGCCCCGGGGCCAGCTGAAGGCTCCGAGCGACCCTGCGCCGAGGTTCGGACCGAGTCGCAAGCTGGACATCGAGGCCGAGCTCGGCTGGGTGGTCGGCGTGGGGTCGACGCTGGGGGAGCCGGTCCCGGTCGACCGGTTCGCCGAGCATGTCTTCGGGGTGGTGCTCCTCAACGACTGGTCGGCCCGCGACCTGCAGGCCTGGGAGTACGTGCCGCTCGGGCCGTTCCTGGGCAAGAGCTTCGCCACCTCGATCTCGGCCTGGGTGCTGCCGCTGGCCGCCCTCGAGGGCGCGGAGGTCGACCCGCCGCAAGCCGACCCGGACCTGCTGCCCTACCTTCGCGGCCGGAGCACCGGGTACGCCATCGACGTCGAGGTGACGATCAACGGGCACACCGTCGCCACCTGCCCGTACGCGGCGATGTACTACACGCCGGCCCAGATGCTGGCCCACCTCACGGTCAACGGGGCGTCCCTGCGGACCGGCGACCTGTTCGGCTCCGGCACCATCTCAGGGCCCGAGCCGGCTCAGCGAGGCAGCCTGCTCGAGCTGACCTGGAACGGCACCGAGCCGCTCGACCTGGGCGGTGAGCAGCGCACCTTCCTGGAGGACGGCGACGAGGTGGTCATGCGCGCCGTCACGCCGACCGGCGTACGCCTCGGGGAAGTGCGCGGGACGATTCGCCCAGCACCCTCCTGATCACTCCGCGGCAGCTAGGTCTACTCCGCGGCCGTTGCGAGGGCCGCGGAGTCGACGCAAGTGCCGCGAAGTGGCGAGGAAAGGTGAGAATCAGGCCGGGGCTGACGCGTCGTGCATCAGCCGGCTGACCAGGTCGTCGTCGACGTCGGTGAAGAAGCTGCCGACCACGTCCTCCACCTCACCGAAGCCCTTGGCGCAGAACAGGATCGGCTGGTAGTGGGTGATGTCGTACGTCTGCACGCCCATCCGCGCGATGTCGAGGGGCCGGAGGTCGGCCTGCGCCACCTGCTGGATCTCCCCGTACGAGGACAGCAGCCCGGCGCCGTAGGTGCGGACCTCGCCGCCCTCCCGGACGACGCCGAACTCGAGCGAGAACCAGAACACCTTGGAGATGAACTCCAGCGCGTCCTCGGTCTCCACCCGGCGGACGGCCTCCCCGGCCGCCCGGTAGAGCGCCGCGAACCGGTCATGGGCCAGGCAGTTGCCGTGGCCGAACACCTCGTGCAGCACGTCGGGCTCGGGGGTGTAGAGGGGCACCGAGTGGTGCCGGACGTACTGCGTGGAGTGGAAGACGCCGTCGGCCAGCGACCCGTAGAACTGGTCCAGCTCGACCAGTCCGGCGGCGGGTACGTAGCGGAACCCGGTCAGCGGAGCGAGCAGCTCGTTGACCTCGGTGAGCTGCGGGATCCGGGCCTCGGGCAGCCCGAGCCGCTGCTTGCCCTCCAGGTAGACCGCACAGGCCA
>DATHBQ010000019.1:0-11847 GCA_035296105.1 Propionibacteriaceae bacterium
CCGACCCGCTCACCCAGCACCTCGCCCTCGGCCTCGATGAAAACCGATGTTGTTGGCCAGGCCCTCACGGCCGAACACGGTGGAGTAGGCCAACAGGGAGGTGAACAGGCCCCTTGCTCGGGTCGGCGGGCTGAGCCTGTCGAAGTCCGCGGTGTATGCCCCTGAGCCTGTCGAAGTCGGCCCGTCGACAGGCTCAGGGCGCATGACGTCACCGGTCGCGGACGACCTCGTCGCCGATGTCGGGGTTGTCGGTGAAGAACGAGTCCATCCCGGCGTCGAGGAACCGGTTGATCTCGCCGGCCAGATCCCCGATGCCGGCTGGGTCGGTGCCGATCCGGTAGTCCGCCGGCAGGGAGTCGTTCTCCCGGCGGAACGTCCAGCCGACCACCTTCAGCCCGACCTCGTGGGCATCGGCGATGACGTCGGTGGGCGCGAGCAGGTTCCCCGCCGCGTCCCGGGGGATCATCCGGTCCTTGCACAGTCCGACCTGGCCGGCGTACCGGGCGATCTGGCGGAGCCCGGCCGGCGTGACCAGGTCGGCGTAGGTCCGCGGGTCACCAGCGGCCCGCAGGTCGTACGGGGCGCCGCTGCAGTCGATCAGCTGAGCCAGGCGTACGTCGGTGAGCCGGTCCAGGCGCTGCAGGTTGCCGACCTCGAAGCTCTGGATAAGCACCCGGTCCGTCGGCCGGTCGAGGCCGGCCTTGTCCAGCTCGGCCACCAGGCGCTCCTCCAGGGGCAGGCCGATGCCGGCGAAGTAGGTCGGGTGCTTGGTCTCCGGCACCACCCCGACCGGCTTGCCGGTGCAGGTCCGCGAGTGCCGGGCCAGGTCGAAGACCTCGGCCAGGGTGGGGACCTGGTAGAGCCCGTTGAAGGCGGTGTTGGCCGGCCGGAGCTGCGGCAGTCGCTCCACGGCGCGCAGGGTGCGCAGCTCGGCCAGGGTGAAGTCCTCGGTGAACCAGCCGGTGACGGCGACGCCGTCGATCGTCTTGGTCGTCCGCCGGTCCGCGAACTCCGATCGAGTGGCGACGTCAGTGGTGCCGCTGATCTCGTTCTCGTGCCGGGCGACCAGCACCCCGTCCTTGGTGCTCACCACGTCGGGCTCGATCGCGTCGGCGCACTGCCGGATGGCCAGCTCGTACGCGGCGAGCGTGTGCTCGGGCCGGTAGCCGCTGGCGCCGCGGTGCGCGATCACGGTCGGCGGCCGCTGGTCCACCCGGGTGCTGGCGTTCAGGTCCACGATGATCATCTCGGTGTCGTCCGGCGTCCCGGGGTTGCGGGCCGCGTTCCCCGGATAGTTGTTGTCGTTGGCCGCCAGCAGCTTGCCGTTGCCCAGCGGGACGATAGGGTCGCTCCTTCCGTGGTCAGCGCGGTGGGGTCTCGTCCTCGTCGAACAGGTCGGCGGCCCGGCCGACGATCTTCGGGTCCGGCTGGCCCACGACCTGATCGTCCTTGTCCTCGTAGTCCAGGGTGGACAGCACGTGCCGCATGGCCCCGAGCCGGGCCCGCTTCTTGTCGTTGCTCTTGATCACCGTCCACGGCGCCTCCGGCGTGTCGGTGTGCAGGAACATGTCCTCCTTGGCCCGGGTGTAGGCGTCCCACTTGTCCAGCGAGGCCAGGTCGGTGGGAGACAGCTTCCACTGGCGGACGGGGTCGATCTGCCGGACCAGGAAGCGGGTGCCTTGCTCGCCGCGCGTCACCGAGAACCAGAACTTGATCAGCTGGAAGCCCTCGTCCACCAGCAGGTCCTCGAACAGCGGCGCCTGACGGAGGAACTGGGCGTACTCCATCCGGGTGCAGTAGCCCATCACCCGCTCGACGCCGGCCCGGGTGTACCAGGAGCGGTCGAACAGCGCGATCTCGCCGTTGGCCGGGAGATGGGCGATGTAGCGCTGGAAGTACCACTGGCGGAACTCGTAGTCGGTCGGCTTCTCCAGCGCGATCACCCGGGCGTGCCGCGGGTTGAGGTGCTCCATGAACCGCTTGATCGTGCCGCCCTTTCCGGCCGCGTCGCGCCCCTCGAACAGGATCACCAGCCGCTTGCCGGCGTCCTTGATCCAGTTCTGCATCTTGAGCAGCTCAATCTGCAGCAGCCGCTTCTCGCCCTCGTAGACGTCGGCTGACATCCGCTCCTCGTACGGGTAGGACTCCCGCCAGGTGTCGATGATGCGGCCGTCGAGCGAGCGCAGGATCGGGTCATCGTCGTCCAGTTCCTCGACCACGAAGTCCTCGGCGCCGTAGCGCTCCTTCAACTCCTGCAGCTGCGCGACGAGATCGGGCATGCGATCGTTCTACCCAGTTGTCTTACGGCGTAAGCCTCAGGCGCGCGTCCGGCCGCGGGATTGCTCGACATGGCTGAGGTGATGGCGGTCTACCGCGCCGACCTGGAGGCGAATGCCCTGAGCCCGTTGAACGGTGCGGTGGCGTAGCCCTTCGACAAGCTCGGGGCACATGTCACTAGCGGAGGCGGCGGGAGCCCGGAGGAGTGACCCGCAGCCAGCGATAACCGTACGCGCCCAGGTCCAGCTCCACCTGGCCCTGCTCGTTCGGTTGGGCGGAGCCGTCGGCCAGCAGGTCGAGCAGCACGGTTCCCGGCTCCAGGCCGTCCAGGGTGAGCGGCACGGTGACCGGCTCGGCGGCGGCGTTGTGCAGGGCCACCACCGAACCGTCGTCCCAGGTGGTCCGGTGGGCGAGCACGGCCTGGTGTGGCTGCTCGAGGATGGTGAACTCGCCCCAGCCCAGCTCGGGACAGCTGCGGTACGTCGTGGCCAGGGTCCGGATGAAGTTCAGCAGCGAATCCGGGTCGCGCTGCTGGTCGGTGACATTGACGAACTTGGGCCCGTACGCCCCCTCGGGTAGCTGCCCGGGCAGCTGGTCTGCCGGCGCGGTGGAGAACCCGCCGTTGGTGTCGCTGCTCCACTGCATCGGCGTCCGGACCGCGAGCCGGTCCCCGGCGGCCAGGTTCTCACCCATCCCGATCTCCTCGCCGTAGAACAGCACCGGCGTGCCGGGCAGGGCGAACAGCAGGCTGTAGACCATCTTGATCCGGCGCAGGTCGCCGTCGAGCATCGGCGGCAGGCGCCGGATCAGGCCGCGACCGTAGATCTGCATCTGCGGTTCCGGCCCGAACGCGGCGAACACCTCCTGTCGCTCGTCGTCGCTCAGCTTGTCCAGGGTGAGCTCGTCGTGGTTGCGGACGAAGCTGGCCCACTGGCTCTCGGGCTGGGGCTGCGGCCGGGCCTGCAGTGCCTCGACCAGCGGGGCGAAGTCGGCCCGGGCCAGCGACAGGTAGAGCCGCTGCATGCCGATGAAGTCGAACTGCATGTGGAGCTCGTCACCGTCCGGACCACCGAAGAACTTCAGTTGTTCCTCGTGCGAAAGGTTGACCTCGCCGAGCAGGATCGCGTCGCCGACCCGCCGGTTGAGCAGGGCCCGCAGGTCGCGGAGGTACTCGTGCGGCTCGGGCAGCGCCTCATCTCCGTCCGGCACGCCGATGGTCTCGAGGAAGAAGGGCACCGCATCGACCCGGAAGCCGGAGAGCCCGAGCTGAACCCAGTAGCCCATCATCTTGGCGATCTCGTCGCGGACCAGGGGGTTGGTCACGTTGAGGTCGGGCTGGTGCTTGTAGAACCGGTGCAGGTAGTACTGGCCGGCCTGCTTGTCGAAGGTCCAGACACCCTGCTGCTGGCCGGGGAAGGTCGGTTCGGCCTGGGCCTCCTTCGGCGGATCGTCGGACCAGACGTAGTAGTCGCGGTACTTCGAGTTCCGGTCCGCCCGGGCCGCGATGAACCAGGGGTGCTTGTCGGAGGTGTGGTTGACCACCAAGTCGGCGATCACCCGCATGCCGCGGTCGCGGGCGGTACGGATGACCTCGACGAGGTCGCCGAGGCTGCCGAGCCGCGGGTCGACGCCATAGAAGTCGACGATGTCGTAGCCGTCGTCGCGGTCCGGGCTGGGGTAGAACGGCATCAGCCACAGGCAGGTCACCCCGAGCGAGGACAGGTAGTCCAGCCGCTGGACCAGGCCGGGGAAGTCGCCACGGCCGTCGTCGTTCCAGTCCAGGTAGGTCTCGACGTCGAGGCAGTAGACGACCGCGGTCTTCCACCAGACGTCGCTGGTCTCGGTGATCCTCACGCCGCCCGCACCTCCTTGGGCTGGACGTTCAGCTGGGGCAGCACCTTCTCGCCGAACACCTCGAGGAACTGGTCCTGGGTCTGACCGACGTGGTGCAGGTAGATCTCGTCGAAGCCCAGCTCGGTCAGGTTGGCGATGTGCTCGGCGTGAGCCCCCGGATCGGCGGAGACGAACACCGCCTCCTCCACGTCCTCCGGGCGGACCACCTGAGCGGCCGCGTCGAAGGCGTCGGGATGGTCCAGGTCCCAGCAGACCGGCGGGCCGAAGAGGCCGTGGCGCCACTGGTTGAACGCCGTCGCCCGCGCCTCGTCCAGCGTTTCCGCGTAGCTGAGATGCACCTGGCAGACCAGCGGTCCGGTTCCACCCGCCGAGCGGTAGGCGTCGATCATCTGCCGCAGGTGCTCGGCGGGCTGGGTGATGGTGGCCAGCCCTTCGGCCCAGGCGCCGGCCCAGCCGGCGGTCTCGACGCTCACCGCGGTGGCGATCAGCCGGGGCGGGATCTCCGGCCGGGTCCAGATCCGGGCCCGGTCCACGGTGACAAGCCCGTCGTGGCTGACCTCCTCGCCGGCCAGCAGCGCGCGAATGACGTCCACGCACTCGCGGAGCCGGGCGTTGCGCACCGACTTCCGCGGCCAGCCGGCCCCGGTGATGTGCTCGTTGGCGTTCTCGCCACTGCCCAGGGCCACCCAGAACCGCCCCTCGAACATCGCGCTCAGGCTGGCGATCGCCTGGGCGATGATCGCCGGGTGGTAGCGCTGGCCGGGGGCGTTGACGACCCCCAACGGCAGGCTGGTCGCCTGCAGCGCCGCCCCGAGCCAGGACCAGGCGAATCCCGAATGGCCCTGCCGTTGGCTCCACGGGCTGAAGTGGTCCGAGCACATCGCCGCGGTGAAGCCGACCTGCTCAGCGGCGCGCACCGCGTCCAGCAGGATTGCGGGGTGAATCTGTTCATGCGAGGCGTGAAAGCCGATGACGGGCATGACCCATCCTTACAGGGACGGGTATGGGCCTAAGACAAGGATGGCGATGGAGATCAATCCCGGCACCGTGCTGTGGTCGGCGCCGGAGGCCGAGCGCGCCGGCCGGCCGACCCTGGTCCTGCTGCACGGACACCGGATGAACGAGCGGGTCGGCTTCGAGCTGCACCACCACCTCCCGTCCGAGCTGGTCTTCGCCTCCGTCCGCGCCCCGCGGGAGGCGCGCGGCGGCGGTTACGCCTGGTTCCCGCTGGACGGCTCGTTCAGCCTGGAGGCCATCGACCATTCCGCGGCTGCGGTGCTTAACTGGCTGGACTCGGTCGAGGTGACCGGTCCGGTCGGGATCCTCGGCTTCTCCCAGGGCGTGGCCACCGCCTTCCAGATGGTGCGGCACGACCCGGCGCGGTTCGCGTACGCGGTCAACCTGTCAGGCGGGGTGGTCCCGTTCCCCGGGCGCGGTGACGCGGCGCTGACCGCTCGGCGGCTGCCGGTGTTCTGGGGCCGCGGGGACCGGGACGCGGTCATCCCGGCTGCGCTGATCGAGTCCACCCGGTGGTGGTTGCGGCGGCACACCGACGTCACCGAACGGGTCTATCCCGGCCTGTCGCACAACGTCTCGGCGGCCGAGCTGGCGGACCTGGCCGCATTCGTCCGGATGCGACTCTGAGCCCGCCGGGAAGAGGAGGGTGCCGCCATGCGCACTTGGCCTTCGTGACCACGGACGGCGCCCCGCAGCGCCGGCGCCCAGGCGTACCCCCGGCCAATCAGGCGAAGGGTCTGATCGGTGGCCATACTCGGCCCTACCCTGGCTGCCGCTCTCGACCCTCACTGTGAGAGCCGGGTCAGGTATGGGGAAGGCTAGAGCCATGAGCACTGACCAGTACACGCTGAGCGACCCCACCAAGCTCTACGCCGACATCGACACCAGGCAGCAGACCCACCCCAGCCCGGGACTGGACGCCAAGCTGCAGGACAAGGCGGACCTGGGCGAGAAGACCTACCGGGGCAGTGGTCGGCTGGAGGGACGCAAGGCGCTGATCACCGGCGGTGACTCCGGCATCGGGGCGGCAACGGCCATCGCCTTCGCCAGGGAGGGCGCTGACGTGGCCATCTCCTACCTCGAGGCGGAGGAGTCGGACGCTCGCCGGATCATCGGCCTGATCAACGAGGCCGGCCGCAAGGGCCTGCCGCTGCCCGGCGACCTGACCGACCCGTCCTACTGCCGCAACCTGGTCGCCCAGGCGGTCGAGGGCCTGGGCGGACTGGACATCCTGGTCAACAACGGGGCCGAGCAGACCCACGTCGACGACCTCGCCGAGCTGACCGACGAGCAGATCGACATGACGTTCAAGACCAACGTGTACGCGATGTTCTGGATCACCAAGGCCGCCCTGCCGCACCTCAAGCCGGGCGCGACGATCATCAACAGCACCTCGGTCCAGGCCTACAGCCCCTCGCCCGGCCTGCTGGACTACGCCGCCACCAAGGCCGCGATCAACAACTTCACCAAGGGTCTGGCCCAGCAGCTCGCGCCCAAGGGCATCCGGGTGAACGCGGTGGCGCCCGGGCCGGTGTGGACGCCGCTGCAGGTCGCGGGTGGCCAACCGCCGGAGAAGCTGCCGGAGTTCGGGGACAACACGCCCCTCGGCCGGCCGGCGCAGCCCGCCGAGCTCGCGCCCGCGTACGTGTTCCTGGCCTCGGCGGAGTCGAGCTACGTGCTCGGCGAGACGCTCAACGTGAACGGCGGCAACCCGACTCCCTAGGGGACTTGGTAGCTGCGCGCTCCTCACTCACGCCTGCGGCGAACCCTGGGTGACAAGCGCGCAGTTGCTCCCAGAGACTTGGCGCATGAGCAGCGCACCCTGGCCAGTCCACGAGTCCGTTCTCATCGATCTGAAGGAGCGGCTGCGGGGGTTCCGACACGTGCCGCTGGTCGAGGGCGTGGGCTGGTCACGCGGCACCGACCCGGGCTACCTCTCGGAGCTGGTCGACTACTGGGCCGAGACCTACTACTGGCGGGAGCACGAGGAGCGCATCCTCGACTACCCGTGGGTGCACACCGGGGCGCCGGGCGCCGGGCTCCGCTCGATCCACCGGGTCGCCGGCGCCGACGCACCCACGGTGGTCCTGCTGCACGGCTGGCCCGACTCGGTGCTCCGCTTCGAGCGCGTGCTGCCGCTGCTGACCGACGTCAACGTCGTCGTGCCAGCTCTGCCCGGCTTTCCCTACGCCGACCCGGTCACCCGACCCGGCATGTCGACCTCCGCCATGGCCGACGCAGTCGCGGGGTCGCTGAGCGAGCTGGGGTACGACCGCTACGTCGTCTCCGGCGGCGACGTGGGCAGCGCCGTCGCCGAGGCGATGGGCGCTCAGCACCGGAACCACGTCGCTGCACTCCACCTGACCGACGTCCCCTACACCCACCTGTTCACCGTCGACCCGGGGGAGCTGAGCGAGGCCGAGGAGAAGTACCTGTCCGACGGCCAGGGCTGGCAGTTCGCCGAGGGCGCGTACGCCCTGATGCAGTCGACCAAGCCGCACACCCTCGCCGTCGCGCTGGGCGACTCACCGGCCGGCCTGGCCGCGTGGATCGTGGAGAAGCTGCGCAGCTGGAGTGACTGCGGCGGCGACCTCGAGTCGGTCTTCTCCCGCGAGGACCTGCTGACCTGGTTGACCGCCTACTGGGTCACCGGGACCATCGGGTCGTCGTTCGTGCCCTACGTCGAGGACGCGCCGCCGATCGAGGGCAAGGTCGACATACCCACGGTGGTCACGATCTTCCCGCACGACCTGGTGCCTGCGCCGCGCGAGTTCGGTGAGCGCTTCTTCGACATCCGGGTGTGGGACGAGGAGCCCTCGGGCGGACACTTCGGCGCATGGGAGAAGCCTGAGGAGTTCGTCGCCGGGCTCCGCAAGGCAATCGCCCTCGTCTGACCCGTCAGCCCCACCCGGTCGCCTGCGTCGCTACCATCCGCCCGCGCAGGCTCGGGCTCCCGCCAGACCCGCCACGCTCCGCGCGCGACCGGGTGGGGCTGCCGACTTCGCTCGTTCTCAATCCCAGCGCAGCACGGCGGCCACCGGGGTCCCGAACAGGTGCTCGGTGCCCGCGGTGATGACATCGGCGCTGGTCAGGCACGCGACGGCCAGCAGAGCCTGGTCGGCCCGGACCGGTTCGGGCACGTTGACCGCTCCGAAGGCCAGGCCCGGGAACGCGGCCGGGTCGAGCTCGTGCTCCGCGGACGTAACCGGGTCGAGGTACAGCGTGTCGACCTGACCACGGACGAACGCATCGGTGACGTCATGGACGCCGACCGCCATCCGGGTGCCGCGGCCCAGCTGCTGTCCCAGCTCGTGCAGTCGCTCCAGCCGGTCGGTGATCAGCCGCCCGCGCAGCACCTCGCGGATCTCCGCCTCGAGCGCGTCGTCGCCCCCGTCCTCGGCCCGGCTGCCCCGATCCAGCTGGACGACCTCGGCGCCCAGGTTGGCCAGGTCGCCCTCGACGATCTGCCGGGACTGGACATCCCCGGCCAGCACCAGCAGATCCGGACCGCTGGCGACCTGCCGCCGGATCTCGTGCACCACCTCACCGGCGTTGCGGGCCCACACCTCCTCGGTGGACCGCTGCCACCGCTGCTGGGACCAGCCGCCGGCCGACACCTTCTGCACATGGGCGGAGTCGTCGGTGACCTCAGCCTCCCGGTCGGGCTTGGGACCACCGTCGGCGAAGGTCTGCACCCGCCCGCCCGCGTGGTCGACCAGGGCGAGGACGTAGGGGACCACCACCGACGCGTCCTGCACCCAGTGCGCCAGGTCCGGCAGCACGGACCACGTGTGCCGGGGCTGTGCGAGGTGGGCAGCGGTCAGCTCGTCCAGCAGCACGCCGCGCGCGGTGGCGACCACGCAGCGCGAGACCGGGGCCGGGCGGTGGGTCGGCGCCGCCAGCCGCGCCCGCACCTGCTCGGCGATCTCCTCCGGAGCCCCCTGCTCCACCAGGTTGTCATACGCGGCACGGGCCGCCAGCTCGGCCAGCGTGTCACCGTCCTCCTGGGCTCGGCTCACCTCCACGTACGCGGTGGCGAAGGGTCCGGGATCGTCGAAGAGTGCGCTGATCTGGTCGAGTTTCATGCCGTCACGCTACCCACGGGCTCCGGTGCTCACCCACGTCCCCGTGTCCGCCGAGGTGATCATCGCCGCGACCAGTTCGGCGGCCCGGACGGCGTCGTCCAGGGTCGCGCCGGCCGGCTGCCCGGTGGTGATCGAGCCGACCAGGCGGCGCAGCTCGACCACCTTCAGGTCGTCGAAACCCATCGCGACCCCGGCCCCCGGCTGGAAGGCCGCCAGCTCGCCGTCACCCGGCCGGATCAGGTGGGTGGTGTAGCCGGCATCGACGAAGTCCTGGTCGAGCGCGACCTGGAGCTCGCCCATCCGGCGGAAGTCCCAGGCCAGGGCCCCACGGGTGCCGTGCACCTCGATGCCGTACCGGCACTGCTCGCCGACCGCGACCCGGCTCGACTCCAGTACCCCGCGGGCTCCGTCGGTGAAGCGGAGCAGGGCGGCGACGTAGTCCTCGTTCTCCACCGGGCCGCGCTCGCCCGACGCCGGCGCCGATCGGTCCGCGGTCGCCTCGACCCGGGGCCGGGTGCTCAGGAACGTGGTCCGGTCGGCGACCAGGGTTTCGATCTCGCCTACCAGGTGCCGGGCCAGGTCGACGCCGTGGCTGACCAGGTCGCCGAGCACCCCGGACCCGGCCTGGGCATTCTCGAACCGCCAGGTCAGTCCGGCGTCGGGATGGGCGGCGTAGTCGGCCAGCAGCCGGACGGCGACGTGCTCGACCCGTCCCAGCCGCCCTTCGCCGATCAGCTGTCGGGCCCGCTCCACTGCCGGGGCGTTCCGGTAGTTGAAGCCGACCGCCGACTGCACTCCGGCGGCGCGGGCCGCGTCCGCGATCTGGCGGGTCTCGGCGAGGTTCCGGCCGGCCGGCTTCTCCAGCCACAGGTGCCGCCCGGCCTGCGCCACGGCCATGGCGACGTCGCGGTGCACGAAGTTGGGGCCCGTGACGCTGACCAGGTCGAGCGCCTCGCGGCTGACCAGCTCGGCCCAGTCGGCGTACGCGGTGCCGAACCCGTAGCCGACCGTGGCCTCGGTGCGCCGGTGCTCGGCCGGGTCGGCGACCGAGACCAGCTCGGGAACCAGCGGCGAGTCCGGGTAGTGGTGCCGCAGCCGCGCGTACGCCCGAGCGTGCACCTGGCCCATCCAGCCGAAGCCGACGATGCCGACCCGCAGCGGGCGGGGATGGGCCATGGTCGCGCGGTCAGACCTGCAGCGAGGACTGGAGCGAGTAGTAGCTCGGCCGGTAGATGTGCCGCCCGAACTCGACGAACCGGCCGACGTCGTCGTAGGCCAGCCGGTCCACGCTCAGACAGGCGGCGGGCGTCGACTCCTCGAGCAGCTCGGCCTCCTCGGCGGTCATCAGCCGGGCGGAGATCTGCTGGTGGGCGATCTTGAGGTGCACCCCGAGCGCGTTGAGGCAGGCGTACAGGCCGCGCTGGCGGAGGTCCTCGGCGGTGATCGCGAAGCGGGCCGGGATGTAGTTGGTCAGGATGGCCAACGGGACGTTGTCCGCTAGCCGCAGCCGGCGGATCTGGATGAAGTCCGACTCGAGCACGTCGGCGGCGTCGACCACGTCGCGGAGCTCGACGTCGAGCGCGCCGACCGAGTAGTCCAGCAGCACCGTGCTGGGCACCTTGCCGGCCTTGGCCAGGTCCTCGTTCAGGCTGCTGAGCTTCTCGTCCCGCCGGAACTGGGAGCGCACCACCTGGGTGCCGACACCGCGCTTGCGGACCAGCAGGCCCTTGTTGACCAGCTCCTGGATCGCCTGGCGCGCGGTGGGCCGGGACAGGCCGAGACGGCTGGTCAAGGACAGCTCGTTCTCGATACGATCGCCCGGCGCCAGGTCGCCGACGTTGATGGCGTGCTCGATGTACTGGGCCAGCTGGTAGTACAGCGGCACGGGGGAGTTGCGCTCAAGGGTGATGTCGAGCTGGCGAACGGCCGGACCGTCGAGCATGGGCGCACTCTACGCCCAATTGTGCGGATAATAGGACAATCCGCGACATTGCTTCAGGTCCTCCTGACAGCGTGTTCCCTAGGGCATGGACCACTGCTTACGGGTGGTCGCCCCCGGACCGGTGCCGCCGCGAGGCGGCGCTCGGCAGACGTACAGTCGTCCGGTGATCGACCGGGAGCTCGACGTCGTCCTGGTGGGGGCGACCGGCTTCGTGGGAAGGCTGACAGCCGGACACCTCGCCCGGCACGCGCCCGGTCACGCCCGGATCGGGCTGGCGGCGCGGTCGGCGGACAAGCTGGCCCGGGTACGCGAGGAGCTGGGGGTCGACTGGCCCGCCCTCGTCCTCGACACCTCCGACGAGAGCGCGGTGGCCGACCTCGCCGCGCGTACGAAAGTAGTGGCGACGGCCGTCGGGCCGTTCCTCCGCCACGGGTTGCCGCTGGTGGCGGCCTGTGCCCGGGCCGGCACGCACTACGCCGACCTCACCGGCGAGAGCGAGTTCGTCCGGCGCAGCGTCGCTACGAACCATGCCGTCGCCGGAGGCAGCGGGGCGCGGATCGTGCATTCCTGCGGTTTCGACTCCATCCCGTCCGATCTGGGGCTCGGGTTGGCCCATGCGGCGGCCGGTGGCAATGAGATCAGCGAGGCGGTCTACCAGGTGCGCTCGGGCCG
>DATHBQ010000020.1:0-3766 GCA_035296105.1 Propionibacteriaceae bacterium
AGGACGTTCTCGATCACCAGCTCGGGCAGCTTGTAGCCGATCCCGTAGAACCCGAGGGCGGTGGCGCCCAGCACGGCGCCCACCGCGACGTAGTCCAGGTTGCCGCGCAGGGACCCCAGGACGCGGATCACCGTGACCTGGCCGCCGAAGCCGAGCAGGCCGCGTACGGTGCGGCGGTCGGGCCGGAGCTCCGGACGGATCGGCACCAGCAGCCACAGCAGCACCATGGCCACCAGCTCGCTGGCCACAATGCCCGCTGCGATGCTGACCGCGCCGCCGACGGTGAGCGCCAGCGGGATCGAGACCGCCACTCGGACCGCCGCCCTCGTCAGGTCGACCCCGGTCCGCGCCCGGAAGCGCAGGTCGCGCTTGAGCACCGCGTCGTTGACC
Organism: Propionibacteriaceae bacterium; assembly: GCA_035296105.1. Taxonomy (GTDB): domain Bacteria; phylum Actinomycetota; class Actinomycetes; order Propionibacteriales; family Propionibacteriaceae; genus Microlunatus. The sequence continues at coordinate 391 of DATHBQ010000020.1, forward strand.
TGGCCCGCACCGCGGAAGAGCGGGTAGAGGAAGATCAACGCGAAGATCGGGGCCGCCGAGGCCGACTGGAACAACCGCGCGACCAGCGGCGCCCCGGCGACCCCGGCGCCGCAGACCAGGCCCGCGACCACGAGGTTGAGGCTGAACGCCGTCCGGGTCCGCCGGGTGACTCCGGTCTCCTGCTCGGCGATGACGGCCGCCCCAACGCCGAGGTCCAGTGCGGCGTCCAGGATCGCGATGACGGTCAGCGCGGCGGTAACGACGCCGAAGTCCTCCGGCGCCAGCAGCCGGGCGAGCAACAGGGTCAGCCCCAGGATCGCGAGCCGGTTGCCGGTCCAGGCCAGCGTGCCCCACAAGAACCCGTGGGCCGACTGGCGGCCGATGCCCTGGGACTTCGCCGCCTCGTCGGTGGCCGGGGCTGACGGCTCGGTCGCAGGCTCGAGGTCGGGGTGGCGCGAGGGCTGGATCGCGGCCTCCTGGTGCTCGGCCCCGAGCTCCGCTTCGATGTTCCGACGCCGTAGCCCGTGACGAGCACGCCCCCGAGAAGTACGGCGTGCGGGCCGCCCCGGCGACGAGACCACGATATCCTGGCTGCCACGGGCGTATGGCGCGTTCATCCCAACCGGATGATCGGCGCAGAGCCCGGTCGGGGACTGGACCGCACGTCGGCTCGGGGACACCTCAGAGAGGCATGCCACGTCTCCGCCGCCCCGTCACCGGATCGTCCGTCCCCGGCTGCGCGTCCTGGTAGTGCTGGACGCCTTCCGACTGGGCGGCGCAGAGACGCTGGTCGCCCAGCTGGCGCGGGTCGCCGACTCCGCCGATCTCGAGCTCGACGTGCTCAGCGCGCTGGGACCTTCACCGGACCGGTCGCAGCTCGCGCCAATGCTGGCCGAGGCGGGGGCGCAGCCGCAGTACCTGGGGGCGCGGCGGACGGCCGATCCGGCCGCCTTCACCCGGCTGGTTCGGCGGATCCGGCGGGACCGGCCTGACGTCGTGCACGCGCACCTGGAGATGGGGATGACGCTGGCCCTGCCCGCAGCGGCGCTGGCCGGCGTGCCGGCGGTCGGCACCTTCCACCACGTGTACCGGCCGTTGACCGGCCGCGCAGCGGCGCGGGAGCGGCTGGCCGTCGAGGTCGCGACCCGAAGCGACGCCGCAGTCTTCGTTTCCCAGGCCTCGCTCACCTCGTTCGCCGACCGGTACCGGCCCGGCCGACCGCCCCCGCCGTCATGGACGGTCGTGCACAACGGCATCGACCTCGACTACTTCACCCCCGCTCCGGCCGGAACTCTGGCGGCGTTGCCCGCCGACCTCGGTCTGCGGGGTCAGCGGGTGGTCACCATCGTCGCGGCGCTCCGCGACTTCAAGGGCATCGGCCACGCGATCCGAGCCTGGCCGCAGGTCGCCGCCCGGCACCCGGACGCCCGGCTGCTGCTGGTCGGCTCGGGATCGGAGGAGCCGGCTCTGCGCGCCGAGGTCGACGCGCTGGGGCTGAGGTCGCGGGTCGTCTTCGCGGGGATGCGCGCCGACATCCCGGCGGTGCTGCGCGGCTCGGACGTCGTGCTGCTGCCGTCGATCTACGGAGAGAACCTGCCGACCGTTCTGATGGAGGCCGGCGCCTGCGCGCGACCCGTGGTGGCCAGTGACGTGGGCGGGATCAGCGACATCGTCGTCGACGGCGAGACCGGGCTCCTGGCCGAACCCGGGAACAGCGACGACCTCGCCAAGGCGCTGCTGCGGCTGCTGGACGATCCCGGGTCCGCGGCGCAGCTCGGCGTACGCGGTCGACGGCGGGTGAAGCAGCTCTTCGACGCGCGGATCTGGGCCGAGAACCTCCGTGACCTGTACGAGCTCGCGATATCCCGCCGCGCCGGTGGAGGGCAGGCGGCATGACCCGGGACCGGCCGATCGTCGTGGTGGTGGCCGAGGCCGCGCCCATGCGCGGTGGGATCGCGACCTTCGCCGAGACCATCACCGCCGATCCCGGCCTGGCCTCGGCGTACGAGATGCGTCTGCTGAACACGGCCCGGGTCGCCAACCGCGAGGGCGGCCGGTTCAACCTGACCAACGTCCGGCAGATCGCCCTCGACGTCTGGCAGACCTTCCGAGCAGCCCGCACCGCTGATCTGGTGCACCTCCAGCTCGTCGCCGACCCCGGCCTGCCGATGCTGCGGGCCGCCGCGCTCAACCTGGCCGGGTCGGCGGGCCGGGCCCGGCTGGTGGCCCACGTCCACTCCGCCGTCGGCAATGCGGGCCGTCCGGAGCTGGCCGGCTACTCGGCGCTCGACCGGCTCGCGCTGCGCACCCTGCGCCGGGCCCAGCTGGTGTGCACGGTCTCCGCGGCGGGCACCGCGACGATGCGGGCCTTCGCCGGGCGTACGCCGGTCCGCACCGTCGACAACGCGATCGATGTGGCGGCCTTCACGCCGACCCGGCCCGACCGGACCCCGCCGACCGTGCTGTTCGTGGGGGTGGTCTGCCGCCGCAAGGGAACTCTGCAGCTGGCCCGAGCGGCTCGGCGGCTGCGGGAGCGCGGTCTCACCGAATGGCACTTGGTCGTCGTCGGTGGGCAAGGACCGACCCCGGAGCCGGAGTACGCCGAGATCGTCGCCGAGTTCCGGGCCGCCGGTCTGGCCGACAGCCTGGTCGGACCGGAGCACGGACCGCAGGTCCGGGACCGGCTCCGGGACGCCGACATCTTCGTGCTGCCCTCGTTCCTGGAGGGCCAGCCGATCGCGATCATCGAGGCGATGGCGGCCGGCGTCCCGGTGGTCTCCACAACGGTCGGGGCCATCCCCGACCTGGTCCGCGACGGCATCGAAGGCCGCGTCGTGGAGCCGGGCGACGTCGACGCGCTTGCCGCCGCGCTCGCTGAGCTGATCACCCAGCCGGACCTGCGCGCCCGGATGGGCGCGGCCACCCGGGAACGAGCTGAGGCCGCCCACAGCCTGCCCCAGCTGTCGCGGTCGCTGTCCGGGCTCTACGCCACCGTGCTCGGGCGCTCGGAACTGCCGGACCGTCCGGCGTCCGAGCTGGTCGCGGACCGGCCGTCGGAAGGAGTGTTGCGATGAGTCGCTACCGAAGCGGCAGCCTGCGGACCAGCATCGTCGTGGGCACGGTGGTCGCCCTGCTGCTCGCCGCGGCCGGCGCCTTCTACGCCTTCGGCCAGCAGCGCAGCTGGGTGGCCGAGTCGATGCTCGTGGTGCTGCCGTCGGCCGACCTCGACGAGGCGACCTCCGCCTCGTACTACGAGACGCTCAGCCGCGGGCAGATCGTGGCCACCTTCGCCGAGGTAGCGGGCACCCAGCGCTTCGAGCAGCAGGCCGAGGACCGGTTGGGCCTCGCGACGGCCGAGCGGGACGCCGTCTCCACC
>DATHBQ010000021.1:0-5876 GCA_035296105.1 Propionibacteriaceae bacterium
CCAAGCCCGATCAAGATCATCACGGCGGCGACGGTGCCGGCTCCGGCGTGGACACCCACCAACGCCATCAGGGTCAAGCCGGCCGCGGCGAGCGCCGTGCCCACCATCGGGTAAGCCTTATAGCGGCCGGTCCGGGTGATAAGCCGGCCGGAGAGCACGGTGGTGGTCAACACCCCCGCCATCAGGGCCGTCACGACCAACCCCGCCCGAGACGTCGGAACGCCCAGGGCCACCTGTAGGTACGCCGGCAGGTAGGTCAGGACGCCGAACAACGCGAAGCCGATCAGAAAAGAGATGGCCACCGGGATCGCGAAGGCGCGGTCGCGGAACAATCGCAGCGGCAAGATCGGGTCAGCGGCGAACCGGGTGCTGACCAGCCACACCGCCCCAAAGCCGAGGATCATCGCCAGCCAGGCCAGGTGCTGCGTCTGACAGAGCAATATCACACCGACAACTGTCACGCCCAGCGAGACCGCACCCAGGTAGTCGATGGGTGGCCGTTCCGACGGCCGGGGCAGCCGCAGCGTGACAGCCAAGACCGCGAAGGCCAAGGCTCCCAGCGGCAGGTAGAGCGCAAAGATCCACCGCCATCCAAGGGTTCCGGCCACCCACCCTCCGAGCACGGGGCCGCCGACAGCGGCAAGAACGTGCGCCGCGCCGATCAGACCGAGGTAACGCCCCCGCTCCCGGGGACTCACCATCTCCCCGATGACGGCCTGCGGACCGACCATGAGCCCACCGCCGCCCAGACCCTGCACGGCACGAAACGCGATCAGCTGCGGTATCGAGCTGGCCGATGCGGACAGCGCAGCGCCCACCACGAAGAGGGTGATCGCGACCAGCAGGACCCGCCTGCGTCCGAAGCGGTCACCCAACTTGCCGTAGACCGGCATCACGACCGTGGCAGCCGCCAGATAGGACGTGACCACAACAGGCATCTGCTCGAGCCCGCCCAGGTCCTTCGCCACTGCAGGGAGAGCCGGCGTCATCATCGTCTGATCAAGGGCGCCGAGCAGCATCGTCAACAGAAGTCCTGGCAGGACTGAACGGACAGACAACGACGCTCCCACCGAACTCGCTCCTTAGAGAACTCAGCGTTCTCTACGCTAGAGCCCCAAGACTAGATACGCAACGTCTTCTATGGAGTGGCAGGGCACGTCATTCGGGTCTGCTTCCGACCACGCCGGACACCGAGTCCGCTAATACAGCGCCGCCGCGCTCATTGGCACCATCTGCCGAGGCTCGCCGACGTCACCACGAGCGCGGCTCCCAGGCACGACGCTGCAGGCTTGCTATCGCCTTAATCGAGGCGCTTCGTGAAGCGATCCCATGGATGGGCACCTGCGAATGCGGGCGACGCTCGATTCTGGCCGAGTGGTGTCCCGGCGGTCCAAGCACCAAATAGCGCTCCGGCCAGGACACAACCGGATCGGTGCGCAGAAATGGCCGCACTCGGCGTGCGCGTTCACGACGGCGACTTGCCTGCTACTGCGGAGTTCAAGTGGCGGGAAGTTGACCGAGTACCCATGCCCAGCTGAAGGCTGCAGTCACTCTGGTCAGAGGTGGTATCCCCAACGGGATTCGAACCCGCGCTGCCGCCTTGAAAGGGCGGAGTCCTAGGCCGCTAGACGATGGGGACCAGGGTCATCTGTGCCAGCGACTATAGCGCCAGCACAGCGGCCAGGATCGGCCTCGCCGGGGCCGGGCGGTCGCCCGAGGCCGGCCCGCCGGCGCCGGCGTCTTGACTATCGACACTTCCGATGGGTAGCGGTGTGAGGATGACCCTCGTCCGCCGGACGTAGCCGACAGACAGGAAGCGATGCGCCGCCACCGCCAAGACCAAGCCTCATGACCGCCGTCGACGAGGCGCCGGGGGCCCAGCCCAGGGCTGCCGAGATCCGGGTCCGCGGCGGAGTCCGGAAGCGTCTGATCCTCCTCGGACCCGCGTTCGTGGCCGCCATCGCGTACGTCGACCCCGGCAACTTCGCCACCAACTTCTCGGCCGGCGCCCAGTTCGGCTACCTGCTCGTGTGGGTGATCGTGGTGGCCAACCTGCTCGCCATGCTGATCCAGACGCTGTCGGCGAAGCTCGGTCTGGCCACCGGCCGGAACCTGCCCGAGCTGTGCCGCGACCACTTCCCCCGCGCCGTCACCCGGGGCATGTGGGTGCAGGCGGAGCTCGTGGCCATCGCCACAGACCTCGCCGAGGTCATCGGCGGAGCGATCGCGCTCAACCTGCTGTTCGGCATCCCGGTCTTCGCCGGCGGGGTGATCACCGGGGTGGTGGCGTTCGGCCTGCTGGCGCTTCAGAGCAGGGGCTTCCGGCCCTTCGAGCGGGCCATCACCGGCCTGTTCGCCGTCATCCTGATCGGCTTCCTCATCACCCTGCTGCGGGTGGACCTCGTCCCCGGCGACGCCGTCGCCGGGCTCATCCCCCGGTTCGAGGGCACCGATAGTCTGCTGCTGGCCACCGGGATCCTGGGGGCCACGGTCATGCCGCACGTGATCTACCTGCACTCCGCCCTCACCCAGAACCGGATCGCGGCCGACAGCGTGGGCGACCGGCGGTTCCTGTTCCGGCACCAGCAGATCGACGTGTTCCTGGCCATGGGCTTGGCGGGAATCATCAACCTGTCCATGCTCCTGATCTCGGCCGCCCTCTTCTTCGGCACCGACGTGCCCGACACCGACACGCTCGAGGGGGTGCATGGCGGGCTGGCCCGGGTGCTGGACCAGCCGGCGGCCTTTCTGTTCGCGCTGGCGCTGCTCGCCTCCGGCTTCGCCTCCTCCGGCGTGGGCACCTACGCCGGACAGGTGGTGATGCAGGGCTTCATCCGGCGCAGCCTTCCGCTGCTGCTGCGCCGGGGCCTGACGATCGCCCCGGCCCTGGTTGTCCTCGCCACCGGCCTCGACCCCACGCGCGCGCTGGTGTTCTCCCAGGTGGTGCTGTCCTTCGGCATCCCGTTCGCCCTGGTCCCCCTGGTTCTGCTCACCCGCCGCGCGGACATCATGGGCGAGCTGGTGAACCGCAAGGGGACGACCGCAGTCGCCACGCTGGCCGCCGCGTTGATCATCACCCTCAACGGCTTTCTCATCGTGCGGACGGTCGCCGGAGCCTGACGGAATGAGCGCGTTTCGGCCCCCGGCGCGGCTGCGCTATAGTTTCGCGGGCACCGCACCCCGGTGCCAGGCCTACCAAGGCCCCGTGGCGCAGTTGGTTAGCGCGCCGCCCTGTCACGGCGGAGGTCGCGGGTTCGAGTCCCGTCGGGGTCGCTGATGCTCTATGTCGGTAAAGGGGGACGACCCCCTCCCGACAAGCATCAGTTGGCCAGGTAGCTCAGCTGGTAGCAGCGTTCGCCTGAAAAGTGAAAGGTCGCCGGTTCGACCCCGGCCCTGGCCACACCTGTGATCACCCCGGCGACCCGCCGGTGCATCCGTCAGACCGTCCGACGCAGAATCCATTCTGCAAGCCCTCAAAAGCTGGGGTCCATCTGCGGTCGGTAAGGTGAGTTCACTTGTACGCCACGGCGAGTGACACGCTTTCACCACGGAGGGGACCAGCGTTCGTGACCGTCTCATCCGACGAGCGGGACGACCTGGTCTCCGGCTTCCTCGCGGGAGAGGAACAGGCACTCGCTGAGATCTACCACCGGTACTCCTCGCTGGTCTTCACCGTCGCCCTGCGCTCGCTGGGGGATACGACTGAGGCCGAGGACGTGACCCAGAAGGTCTTCGTCGCCGCGTGGACTGGCCGGCACAACTTCCGTCCGGAGCGGGCCAGCCTGCCGGCCTGGCTGCTCGGGATCACCCGGAACAAAGTGGTCGACGCGCACCAGGCCCGGGGCAAGCAGCGCCGCATCGCCACCGAGCTGGCCACCAACCCACTGCCTCTGCCCGAGCCGGTGGACGTCGCGTCCCGGCTGATCATTGCCGACGAGATCGCCCGGCTCGACGAGGTACCGCAGCGCGTCCTCCGCATGGCCTTCTACGACGACCTGACGCACGCCCAGATAGCCGAGCGGCTCCAGCTCCCACCGGGAACCGTGAAGAGCCACATCCGTCGAAGTCTCATCAAGCTCAAGCGCCGATTGGAGGTCTGGACCGATGCACCCGAGTCCTGACGTCCTGGCGCTGCTGGCCCTGGGCGAGGAGGCCGGCAGCGCCGAGGAGCGCGCGCACATCGCATCCTGTGCCGAGTGCCAGGCCGAGGTCGCCGGCCTGACCCGCGCGGTAACCGCCGGGCGCAGCGGTCGGGCCGACGACAATGCCCTGGTCAGCCCTCCGGACCGGGTCTGGCACGCCGTTCGCGCCGAGCTGGGGCTCACCGCGAAGTCCCAGGACGAACCGCCCGGACCGACCGGGCAGCCCCAGGTCGCCACGGCGACGGAGCCGCCTCGGCCGGCCAGGGTGGAGGCCAACGGCTCGTCCCCAGAGGACCCCGACGAGGTCGAGCGCGCCGCCGCGCGAACGGACCGGCCGGCGCCAGGCGCCGGACGGGTGGCCACCGTGACGAACATCGGCGACGCCCGGCCGCGCGGGACCCGTGGCCGCCGGAGCCTCGCCGCCCTCGTCGCCGCAGCGGTGGCGTTGGTCCTCGGGGTCGGCTTGGGACTCGGGCTGGACCGGGTCCTCGCCCCACGGGAGACCGTGCTGTGGACGGCTGAGCTGCAGGCCCTTCCCGACTTCGCCGGATCGACCGGGGAGGCCTCCGTCGAGGAGGATGCCGAGGGCCGCCGCACTCTGGTGATCAGGCTGGCCTCGCCCGAGCCGGTCGACGGGTCGCGGGCGGTGTGGCTGATCGACCGGAACGTGCAGCAGATGCGGGTGCTCGGCTACCTGAACGGCAACGAGGGCTCCTGGCCGGTCCCTCCGGACCTCGATCCTCGGGACTTCCCGATCGTCGACGTGTCGAAGGAGCCGCCGGGAGACACCGACCCGCGGCACTCGACGGTCTCGATCGTGCGCGGCACGCTCAACGTCTGAAGCATGGGTTCAAGGAGGTCGTCCCCCTTGGCGATGACACGGCCGGCCACCTTCGTCAAGCGCTCCCCCGGCCATGATCCCGACTTCTACGCGGTCGAGGCCGCCGGTCTGCGGTGGCTGGCCGCGGCCGGCCCCAACGCCGCCCGGGTGGTCTCGGTCGTCGGTGTCGACGACCACGGGATCGAGCTGGAGCGGTTGGACCCGGACCGGCCGGACCGGGCGGCGGCCGAGGCGTTCGGCCGGGCCTTGGCCACCACCCACGCAGCGGGCGCCGCGGCGTTCGGACAGCCGCCGGACGGGTGGGAGGGCGACGGCTACATCGGTCAGCAGCGGATGAGCCTACGGCCGGACGACGCCTGGGGTCGGTTCTACGCCGAGCAGCGGATGCTGCCGTTCGCCCGGCGGGCCCGCGATACCGGTCACCTGAGCGCGGCCGCGTACGCCCGGGTGGAGCGGGTCGCCGAGCGGCTGATCGAGGGTGAGTTCGACGACGAGCGGCCGGTGGCCCGGATCCACGGCGACCTGTGGACCGGCAACGTGCTCTTCACCCGTGACGGAGTGGTGCTGATCGACCCCGCCGCGCACGGCGGCCACGGAATGACCGACCTGGCCATGCTGCACCTGTTCGGCGCCCCGTACCTCGACGCGATCACCGGCGCGTACGCCGAGGCGGCCGACCTGCCCGCCGGCTGGGTCGACTTGATCGGGTTGCACCAGCTGCACCCGCTCCTGGTCCACGCGGTCAGCCACGGCCCGTCTTACGGGTCAGAGGCGGGCGAGATCGCCGGGCGCTACGCCTGACTGATCGGCGTCCGCAGCGAGCTGATCAGTCGCTTGAAGGCCGCAAGGCGATCGGGACGAGACCGAGCGGTGTACAGGCGAGAATGACGAGG